>NZ_JAALDV010000510.1:0-277 GCF_014145045.1 Dietzia sp. DQ12-76 | reverse complement strand
TCCTGCCGCTACCGTACTGGTTCTGGCCGGTCGAGTGGGCGGTGATCGGGGTGGCTCTCGTGCTGACCGTCTACACGGGTGTCGACTACCTGGTGAAAGCGCGTCAGGCAGCGCGGGCCGGGCGCTGAGGGCCCGGAACCGTGTCCGACACGACATCCCCTGTGCGCCCGGGTGCCGGGCCCGATCCCTCAGCCGCGGCCGCGGTGACAGCTCTCGCCGGGCGGGGATGGACGCTGGCGACCGCGGAGTCGCTGACCGCGGGGTTGCTCGCGGCAAC
>NZ_JAALDV010000509.1:5081-7843 GCF_014145045.1 Dietzia sp. DQ12-76 | reverse complement strand
GCGGAAGGCCGCCTGCCACGCGCCGAAGCTCAGTCCGGTCTCGGCCCGGAACGCGCGCGTCACGGTCCGTTCGCTCACCCCGAGCCGGGCCGCCCACTCGGTGAGCGACCGGTCGTCACCGGGGTGCGACTCGAGGGCCGTGACGATCGGGCGCAGCAGCTCGGAGCCCGGCCGCTGCACCAACAGCGCGTGGGGTGAGGGTTCGAGGAGGTCGAACACCATCTGCTCCGTGAGCTCCCGCGACCGGGCCTCCAGGGTCTGGTCCACCAGGCGCTCGAGCAGCAGGGTGAGCAGCGGCGTCACCTCCACCGCGACGGGCTCGGTCGGCAGTGGCGAGTCGGTGCGGACGTCGACGTGCGCGGTCCGGTACCAGGTGCCCGCCGGAGTGGCCGCGGAATGCAGGACGCCCGCGGGGATCCACAGTCCGACCGAGGGGGTGATGGACCACGTACGCGCCCCGATGGTCACGGTGGACGCCCCCGACCGGTTCCACAGCAGCTCGTGGGTGGGGTGGGAGTGCGGCTCCCATTCGATGTCGCGGGCCACGAGCTCGTCCATGCCGGTGATCGCGAACGGCATCACCGCGTCGCCCGCCGCGTAGATCGGCAGGGCGCGCGTCTCCACCTCGCCCCGTCGCGCGCTGCTGGTCCCGGTCATGTGTCGATTCTGCCCCACCCGCTCGTCGGCCCACCGACCCGCTCGCGCACGCGCCGCCGTAATGGTGGTCACATCAGCAAGCCTGTCGGAGATCCTGGCGTACAGTGCGAGAGTTCCCCGTGCGCGCCGTGAGGCCTCGCCGGGTTTACCTTTGTCTCGACCCGTAATGTCTAAGGATTCCCGTGACGACTGAGTCATCCTCCACGGCCTTTTCCCGGGCCCAGCCTGACCCGGGCCAGCCCGACCCTGCTCGGCCCGATCCCGCCCAGCCCGGCCCGGCGTTGGGCTCCCCGCCGCTGCCGGCCGCCACCACGCGGCTGATCGCACTGCTCGTGGCCGCGGCGTTCGTGGTGATCCTCAACGAGACCATCATGTCGGTCGCGATCCCCGAGCTGATGGGGGAGTTCGCGGTCGCCGCGGCCACCGCCCAGTGGCTCACCACCGCGTTCATGCTCACCATGGCCGTGGTCATCCCGTTCACCGGGTGGATGCTCATGCGGCTACCGCTGCGGACGGTGTTCATCATCGCCATGACGACCTTTACCCTCGGCACCCTGCTGGCGTCGCTGGCCCCGGTGTTCGTGGTCCTGGTCGCCGGCCGGGTGGTGCAGGCCGTGGGTACCGCGATCATGATCCCGCTGCTCATGACCACCGTGCTCAACGTGGTGCCCGCGGACCGTCGCGGCCGCACCATGGGCGTGATCTCCATCGTGATCGCGGTGGCCCCGGCCATCGGCCCCACCGTCGGTGGCCTGGTGCTCGACGTGCTGAGCTGGCGCTGGATGTTCTGGTTCGTCCTGCCCATCGGCCTGCTCGCACTGGTGGCGGGAGCCACGCTGATCCGGAACGTCACCGCCACCCGCCCGATCCCGCTCGACATCCTCTCCGGCGTGCTCTCGGCCGTCGGCTTCGCGGGCCTGATCTTCGGCCTGAGCTCCTTCGGTGAAGCCGCCAACGACAACGCGCTGGTGTCCCCGTGGGTGCCCGTCCTCGTGGGCGTGGCGGCACTGGCGGTGTTCGTCTGGCGGCAGCTCTCGCTCAAGGACTACGCGCTCCTCGACGTGCGCGCCTTCGCCTTCCGCACCTTCACCGTCAGCCTCACGCTCATGTTGCTGTCCATGATGGCGCTGTTCGGCACCCTCATCCTGCTGCCGCTGTACATGCAGCAGATCCTGGGCACCACCACCCTCGAGTCCGGCCTCGCGCTGCTGCCCGGCGGTCTGCTCATGGGTGTGCTCGGGTGGTTCGTCGGTCGACTCTTCGACCGCATCGGACCGCGCCCGCTGATCATCCCGGGCTCGATCCTGGCGGCCGCCGGCCTGTGGGGCATGTACCTCTTCTTCTCCGCCGAGTCGTCGCTGGTCATCGTCGTCGTGTGGCACATGGTCCTCAGCGTGGGCCTGGCGCTGCTGTTCTCGCCGCTTCTCACCTCGGCGTTGGGGTCCCTGCCGCCGCACCTGTACCCGCACGGCTCCGCTCTGCTCAACACGCTGCAGCAGGTGGCCGCCGCGGCGGGCACCGCGCTGTTCATCACCGTCATGACGCTGGGCATCGTGGCCGGCGCCGAGTCCGGACAGGGCGACGTGGCCGCGCAGATGACCGGCGTCCACAACGCGCTGGTGGTGGGCGCGATCATCTCGCTCATCACCGTGGTGGGCGCGTGGTTCGTCCGCAACACCGCGCAGACCGAGGGGCCGGCGGTGACGGCCGCGGAGGAGGAGCAGATCTCGCCGTGACCGGCCGGGTCCGCTATCGGGTGAGCACCGTGAGCGACCGCGTCGCCCGGGTCATCGCGACGTAGCGGTCGACGGCGTCGATCACGCCCGTGTCGGTCGCACCCGCACCGGTCGTGCCCACTCCGATCGGGCCGGCGCCGATCTCGCCGGTATCGGCGGCGCCCGGATCGACCAGTACGACCAGGTCGAACTCGAGCCCCTTGGCGCTGGCCGCGGTCAGTGATCGGACGCGGTCGCTCGCCGGCACCTCGCTCGCTGGCACCCCGCTCGCCGGGAAGTCGTCGCCGTGAGCGCCGGTCGCGGTGATCACGCAGGCCACGCCCTCAGGGTTCGACCCGAGCCACGCCTCGAGCACGTTCCGCAGATCGC
>NZ_JAALDV010000509.1:0-4764 GCF_014145045.1 Dietzia sp. DQ12-76 | reverse complement strand
TCCGAGAGCTCCTGCGCTTCATCCACGATGATGTGCGCGAAGGTGCCGGCCAGGCGGGCGGCGTCGGTGGTCGTCGCGTCGTCGTCGGGGGCCTGGTCGAGCAGCGCCTCCTGCAGGTCGCGGTGGCGCAGCATGGGCGCCACCCCCTCGGGATCGTCATCGGCCGCGATCACCTCGTCGATCACCGACCTCCGCCGCTGCAGTTCGGCCGCGCGCTCGGCATGCCGGCGCCGACGTCTCGTGTCCCGGTCGGCATCCCCCAGCCGGTGCCGCGCCGCGTCGAGAAGGGGGAGGTCCGATCGCGTCCAGGCAGCGGGCTCGTCCCGGCGGAGCACCCGGGCCTGCTCTGAGCTGAGCCAGGGCGCGCACAGGCGCAGGTAGGCCGGAACGGTCCACAGATCACCCACCAGCTCCGCCGCGTCGATCATCGGCCACGCGCGGTGGAGCTCGCGGCGCAGGTCGGCGTTCGCCAGTAGCTCCGCCCGCAGAACCGCCTTGGGAACGCCGGCGTCGGACTTCTCCAGGAGAATCTCGACCAGGGTCTGGAGGATCTCGTGCCGGGCCTCGTTGTGGGGCGTGCCGTCCTCGGGGGAGGCGAAGGCCTCGGCCCAGTCGCCCGGTGTCAGCTCGAGGTCGATCCACTCTGTCTGGACCCGAATCGGCTGCTCGGGAGGCTGCTCGTAGAAGCGCACGGCCGCCTCGATCGCCCGGACCATCGGCATCCCCGACTTGAGGCGGGCGGCCTCGGGATCGGGTTCCTCGCCGACGCCCGGAGCGGGGATGTCGGGAACCAGGTCGGCGAGCGTGGCCGTCTGCACACTGTGCTCACCGAGGGCCGGAAGGACATCCGCGACGTAGTCCAGGTACGGGCGGTGCGGGCCCACCAGCAGCAGGTGTCCGCGCCGCAGTCCGAGGCGAGATTCCGAGTGCAGCAGGTATGCCGCCCGGTGCAGCGCCACCACCGTCTTGCCCGTCCCCGGACCGCCGTCCACCACGAGTGCGCCCGACGAGTCGGCGCGGATGATCGCGTCCTGGTCGGCCTGGATCGTGGCGAGGACGTCGTGCATCCGGCCGGTCCGTGCCCGGCCGAGGCTCGCGACGAACGCCGAGTGGTCGTCCAGCGCGGTACTGGTGACCGCCTCGTCGTCGTCGAGGACCTCGTCCCAGTAGTCCACGATGCGCCCACCCGACCACCGGTACCTCCGCCGGGATCTCACCCCCATCGGACGGGCGAGCGTCGCGGCGAAGAACGGTTCGGCGGCCGGCGACCGCCAGTCCACCAGCAGGGAGGTGCCGGTCGGGTCGGTCAACCCAATGCGGCCCACGTAGAGGGGCTCGACGTCCCCGGCGAGGGCGACGTGCCCGATGCACAGGTCCAGTCCGAACCGGCGCAGGGTGGCGAGTTCGGCGACCAGGCGGCGGATGTCCGAGTCGCGGGTGATGGTCTGGGCTCCCGTGCCGGCGGGGTCGCGGCGGCGGCCGGCCAGGCGGGCGGACAGGTCGGTGACCCGCTGCGAGAGGCAGTCCGCGATCGCCGAGAACCGCTGTTCGTCGGCCGCGATCAGCGCCGGATCGACCTTGGCCCGAAGGCGGTCGGGGAGAGAGAAAACGCTGGTGGTGACAGGTGGCATCGCGCAAGTCTGCACCCGCACCGGGGCCTTGCGGCAAGGCCCCCTACCAGCTATAACTTGGAAGAGGGACAGAGAATCCGCAGTGCGAGCGAGGTCCCGATCTCGCACGAAGGTGATCCACGTCATATCCTTAGCGACGTGAAGATCGATCTGACGGTCCTGGCGATCCCCGGTTTCATCGCGGCGATGGCGGCCGAGTACGCGTGGCAGTCCCGCAATCCGGCGGAGGGGGAGCGGGCCGGCGACTACGAGTTCGCCGACACCATGGCCAGCCTCTCGATGGGCGTGGGCAGCCTCGTGGCCCCGTACATCGCGGGCAGGTTGCTCGCCCCGGTCACGCCCCGGACCGGTAAGTACGCCAAGGCGCTGATGGGTCTGTCGCTCGCGGCCGCGGCGGTGGCCACGGCGGGAGACGTGTGGCGGCGCACCCGGACCACGGGGTTGCTCGACGCGGGCGCGGTGCCGTCGAGGGTGGCATCAGGTGTGGGCCGGAGACCGGGCAACGACGACGACGAGGTCCCCACCACCCACGCGTCGCCCGTCGCGGGGTCCGCGCCCGTGCCCGCCGCAGGAAGCGCGCAGGTGCCCACGGATCAGGCTCTTCAGGTGCCGCCCGCGCTACGACGCATCACCGGCGGGTCGGCGGTCACGGCACTGGCCTCGGCGGTCGTCACGGTCTCGACGTTGTGGAGCGCGGAGACGGCCGCCAGGAAGCTCTTCCGGTTCTCTCCGCTCGACCTCGGCTCGGGGCCGCTCGCCTACGCGGTGGCGATCCTGGGGTGGGACTTCATCTACTACTGGAACCACCGCTTCGACCACGAGAGCCGCTGGCTGTGGGCCATGCACGTGGTGCATCACTCCAGCGAGCGCTACAACCTCTCCACGGCCCTGCGCCAGCCGGTGGCCGAGGCGTTGACGATCTATGTGCCGTACGGGCTGCTCTCGCTGCTGGGTGTGCGGCCGACGCTGGTGCAGGACGCGCGCGCGATCAACCTGATCTACCAGTTCTGGATCCACACAGCGGTGATCCGGTCCATCGGGCCGCTGGAGAAGGTGTTCAACTCGCCCTCCCACCACCGCGTGCACCACGGCAGCAACCGCGAGTACCTGGACCGGAACCACGGCAGCATCCTCATCGTGTGGGACCGCCTGTTCGGCACCCACGAACTCGAGGGGGAGGAGGTCGTCTACGGGCTGACCACCAACATCGACACGTTCAACCCGTTGCGGATCGCCACGCACGAATGGATCGCGATCGCCCGCGATGTCTTCCGCTCCGAGACCTGGGCCGACCGGGTCGGGTACCTGGTGCGCGGGCCGGGATGGGCGGGGGCGCGACGGGCGTAGAAGGCGCTGACCTGGGGTGCCCTGCGCGGGCCGTTCAGGGCACCGCGGTACAGGGGGGTGCCGTTGCGGGGCGCATGGGGGAGGGTGGCCGGGCGCGCGGTCAGACGACCTCTATTCCAGGCGCAGGACCTTCGCCTCTGTAATGGAATCCAGCCGCTGCGGGTCGAGGCAGAGACGGCGGGGGTCTGTCTCGATTGCCTTACGCGATCGACCGTCGGGGAAGCCGATTCCCTGCCGCTCGGGCGGATCGCTTTATTACGGGTGACCTCAGAGCCCGACAGTCACGGCTAGTTGAGGCCCGCGTAGGAGTGCAGTCCCGAGATCACGATGTTGATGAAGAAGAGGTTGAAGACGAGCACCAGGAATCCGGCGATGTTGAACCACGCCGCCTTCTTGGGACCCCACCCTGAGGTAGCGCGCGCATGGAGGAACACCGCGTACAGCACCCAGGAGATGAACGTGACGGTCTCCTTGGGGTCCCATCCCCAGAATCGGCCCCACGCGCTCTCGGCCCACACCGCGCCGAGGATGATCCCGACGCTGAAGATCGGAAACGCGATGACCGCGGTGCGGTACGAGAGCCGATCGAGCGTGTCGGCGGGGGGCAGCGGTCGCACCAGGGGCGCTCCCCACCCGTGTTCCCCGTCTTGTGGCTGCCACAGACGCAGGAGGTACAAAACGGATGACACGCCCGAGACCAGGAAGATGCCGGAACCGAGGGACACGATCGACACGTGGATCGGGAACCAGAACGATTGCAGGGCCGGCACCACGGGCGCGGCCTCCGAGTACAGGTGGGTGCCGCCGAAGAACAGCAGCGCCAGTACCGGGACCAGGACGAACGGCCACGCCACCTGTAACGCTGGCTTTCGGAGAAACACCAGTCCGGCCGCTATCGACAGAGCACAGGTGACGGAGATGAACTCGTACATGTTGCCCCAGGGGAAGCGCCCGATTGCCGCGGCCCTCAGCACCAGGGAGGCCACGTGGAAGAGGAAGCCGGCGGCGACGAATATCGCGGCGATTCTCGCCCAGCGCGCACTTCCGGCCGAGGTGCGGTCCTCGTCGCCGGTGTCGGTGATCGAGTGTGATTCGGCGAGGCCGGTCCCGCCGGCGTTCACCAGTTCCTTCTCGGCCGTTCTCGCCACGCGGAATCCCGCGTAGAAGATCATCGAGGCCAGCAATGCCAGCGCGTAGAGGCCGAACCCGGTCCGATAGGCCAGGTCGCTGTAGACGGAGAGGTTCTGGTCGACCGATCCGACTGCTCCCTGGGCCAGGGTGAGAGTAAGCACCGTTGTGGTCCTTTCCGCCGAGTAGTTCCGGCGAATTCACCGTAAGGCCTCGACGCCGCACGTGGGGATTCGCGCGTTCATGGGGTGCTGGACAGTCTGGAAGGCCGGATTCTTCGGTCGTTGGTATTTCCCTATCACCCCGGCAACCGAACCACTTTCTGATGGTGGGCCGTATCACCCCGGACCACCCCGGACCACGTGCGGTCCCGCACGGTAACGGGTGCCCGGTAAGGTCCGATTTCACGAGCAAGGCACCGCACCCGAATTCACAAGGAGTGACGTCGTGTTTCCATTCGGATCGATCGACAACCCGCTGCGCTATCTCTTCGGCCCTGGTCCGGGTGAGGCGTCCTGCCTGGCGCTGACGCCCGAGTGCATGGGGCTCATCCCCTACCTCGCAGCCCGGTTCGGCGCGGGGTCCTGACCCTCTGGGTTCTCCAGGAGCCGGCGCTGCGCCCGGCGCCCCAGGGCCGCCATGAGGGGTAGGCCCGCCA
>NZ_JAALDV010000508.1:10461-13281 GCF_014145045.1 Dietzia sp. DQ12-76 | reverse complement strand
CGGCGTCGACGACCCCGTCCGCGACACCGCGGCGCTGGTCACTCCCCCGTCGCCGTCCCGGCCGAGGCGCTCATGCGTCTCTCTGGCGAACACCCACGGCACCACCGCGGCGAGGAGCAGCGCCCCGGAGAGCACGAATCCGGCGGTGTAGCCGAACCCGTCCACGACGAGGCCCACCAGCACCGGACCGAGGATCGCTCCGGAATCACTCGCCATCTGGAAGGTCGCGAGCACCTTACCCCCTGCGCGATCCGCACCGATCACGTCCGCGACGGAGGCCTGCTGCGCGGGATTGAGCACCCCCGCGCCCATTCCCGCCACCACCGAGGCGGCCACGAGGAGGGGAACCGTATCGCACCAGCCCAGCGCCAGCGTTGACACCCCGGAGACCACCAGTCCACCGATCACCAGTGGTCGTCGTCCGTACCTGTCCGACAACCACCCCGCCACCGAGACGACGGCCGCGGTGCCCACGGCGAAGGAGGCCAGCGCGGTGCCGGCGACACCGGCGCCGGCGTCGAAGTTCGCGGCGGCGAAGAGTGGGACGATCGCCACGCGCACGCCGAAGGAACTCCACCCGTTGGCGAAGCTGGACACGAGCGCGGCGCGGTATCCGCTGTCGCGTAGAGCCTCCCTCACCGGGAGCGCCTCCTGCTCGGGCATCCCGTCGTCCGCCGAGGGCCGGCGCCCTCCTCGCAGGAACACCGCCACCACCCCGGTCGCGACGAGCAGGGTGACGGAGTAGACGAAGAACGGCACCCGCATGCCGAACCCGGCGAGCAACCCGCCGAGAACCGGCCCGCCGATGTTGCCGATCAGGAACGCGGTGGCGTACAGACCGGCGATACGTCCCCTGGCGCCGGGGGGTGAGAGGCGGGTGAGCAGCGCCATGGCCGAGATGGTGAACATCGTCGACCCGAGCCCCCCGAGCCCCCGGAACACCAGCAACTGCCAGTAGGACTGGGCCATACCGGTGGCCAGAGTCGACACGACGACGATGAGCAGGCCCGACATGTAGACCCAGCGTTCGCCCAGGCGGTCCACGAGGAACCCGCCGGCGGGGGCGAACACCAGACGGAAGAAGGCGAAGGCGCTCACGACCACCGACGCGGCGGTCACCGAGACGTCGAAGCTCCGCGCGTATTGCGGGAGCACGGGGGCGACGAGACCGTAGCCGACCGCCACGGCGAACGCGGCGGCGACCAGCACCCACACATCCGCGGGTAACGGGGTCCGCGGTTGCGCGGTCCGACGCCTACCGGAGAACGGGCCTCTCACGCCGACCGGAGCACCCGGGCGAGGACGTCCGCGCCGAAGTGCAGGGCGTCGACGGGGACCCTCTCGTCGACGGCGTGGAAATGGCCGAAGACGTCGAACTCGTCCGGGACCCTCAGCGGGACGAAACCGTACCCGTGGATCCCCAGAGGAGCGAGGTGCTTGTTGTCCGTGCTGGCCGGCAGGAGGTACGGGACGACAAGGGCTCCGGGGTCGGACGCCAGGACCGCCTCACGGATGACGGAGACCAACGGATCGTCCGCGGGCGCGGCGATCGGCGGTTGCCAGATCCAGTCGACCGCGACGTCGGGCCCGAGCTCGGCCTCGATCTCAGCGCGGAAGGTCTCCTCTCCCCCGGGCAGTACGCGACAGTCGATCTCAGCGAACGCCTCGGAGGGGATGACGTTGGTCTTGTACCCGGCGGACAGGATGGTCGGCGACGCGGTGTGCGAGAGCGACGCCTCCACCAACGGGCCGAAATGCCCGAGCACGCCGAGGTGCGCGGGCAGGTCCGCGACGTCGCCACTCGTCCCGGCGAGCTCACCGACCGCGGAGGCGAGGGCGGTGTTGGCCTCCGTGGGTGCGACGGGGAAGTGGCGGCTCGCGACCCGGTGTACGGCACCGGCGATCGCGGCGACGGCGTTGTCGGGGGTCGGACGGGACGCGTGGGCGGCGGCGCCCTTCGCGCTCACCCGAGCCCAGGCGACGCCCTTCTCGGCGACCGCGATCGGGTAGAGCCGGCGTCCGGACACCGGGACGGACCACCCGCCGACCTCGCTGAGCGCGTGGGTCATTCCGTCGAAGATCTCGGGGCGTTCGCGTACCACCCACTGTGCCCCCATCGTCCCCGCGGCCTCTTCGTCGGCGAAGAAGGCGAGTAACAGGGGTCTGCGCGGCACGATCCCCTCCCGGCGGTAGTGACGCACGACGGCCAGGATCATGCCGATCATGTTCTTCATGTCGACGGTTCCCCGGCCGTAGAGCCAGCCGTCACGGATCTCCCCCGCGAACGGCGGGACCGACCAGTCCTCGGCGACGGCGGGCACGACGTCGACGTGGCCGTGCACCACGAGGCCTCCGGCGGCGGCATCGGACCCGTCCACCCGGGCGAACAGACTGCCGCGGCCGGGCACGGACTCCACCAGTTCACTCGGGATGCCCACCTCGTCCAGGTACTCGGCGATCCGTCGGCACACGCGGGTCTCGCCGTCACCGATCGAGGCGGGGTCGCCGGTGTTGGTCGAGTCGATGGAGACGAGGTCGGCGGTGATCGAGACGGCCTCGGAGTGCAGGAGGGCCCGCATCTCGTCGGTCATCGGCATGGTGTCCGTCATCCGAAGCACTTCCCTTCCCCACGGTAGGTGGGCCAGCGGTCCACCACCGCGGACCCCTGTGCAGTGTCGTCCACCACGTGGAGCGTGTCGAACCGCTCGCAAACCTCGCCTGCCTTCGCGTGACGCCACCAGGCGCGGTCCCCGATCGCCACGTCCCCCCGAACCGGGGTCTGCACCTCGCCGGCGCCCTCCCTGCCGAGGTAGCGCAACC
>NZ_JAALDV010000508.1:6787-10241 GCF_014145045.1 Dietzia sp. DQ12-76 | reverse complement strand
GATCCGGCGGTCACCTCGGTGACCGCCGGGTCCGCTGCGCTCTCGGCGATCGAACCGGATCCGCCCGAGTTGACGATCTCCGGCCGCTCGCCGGTGAGCCCGGCGATCACGTCGGCGACCGCGTGACGCACTCCCAGGAGACGGCGCATGGACAGGCGCTTGACCAGTCCCACGCCCCGGACGTCGTCGGGGACGCCGGCGACCTGCGCCTCGTAGAACATCGCGCCGACCACCCTGAAGCCCATGTCGACGGCGCGACGGACGAGAGGCTCCACGTCGACCGGACTCCGCAGCGGGGACCGCCTCACACCCAGGTGGAGCGGCCCCAACCGGAGCGAGGCGTCCACGTCGACACACACCCTCGCGCCGCCCGCACCCGACTCCCGGGCGATCTCCAGATGGCGTTCGTCGTCGACCATCAGCGTCACCGCCCCGAGCGCGGCCGGATCCGCGCCCAGCCGACCGAGCGCGCCACGGTCGACCGAGGGGTACCCGAGCAGGACGTCTCGACAGCCCGCCTCGACGAGCCACAGGGCCTCCGCGAGCGAGTAGGCCATGATCCCGCGCACCGACTCGTCGCCGCGGAGCCCCGGGCCCAGGACCTCCTCGAGCACACCGCGCGACCTCACGGACTTGCTGGCGATGCGGATCCGTGTCCCGCCCGCCCGGCGCCGGAGATCGGCGAGGTTCGTCCGCAGGGTGGGCAGGTGGAGCGCCGCGAGCGGTGCGTCGAGCCCGGTGGTGGCGACGTCGACCGCCTCCACGGCGTCGCTCGCGCGTCCGGACATGGTCCCGGTCACCCCCTCTACCCTCACCGGGTCGACCTAGTCGCCGTCGATCGGGTGCGCGTCCGCGACCACGAGGTCGACCGCCCGGTGGAGGAGAGCGATCGCCTCGTCGTCATCCCGGCAGATCTGCCAGCGCAACCCGATCCCCGCGACCGTGGCCTCGACGACACCGACCATCTCGTCGAGTCCCATGCCCCAGCGCATACCCGCGGACTGTGCGGTCCGCTCGAGGACGGACCGGATGATCTCCTCGTTGGACTCCTGCTGATGACGGGCCAGACCGATCTCCGGTGACCCGTGTGTGCGCAGCGAGTAGGAGACGATCTCGTAGGTGAGGAGCTGACGGTCCGGAGAGGCGGAGATGACGGCCCAGATCAGGTCGATGGCCTCGTAGAGCCTCCGGCGCAGCCCCTCCCTGCCGAGGGCGCCCGAGTCGAAGTCGACGTTGATGAACGCCCTGGCCGCCTGGTGGACCTCCGAGTTGACCGCACCGATCACCTCGCGGAGGAGTTCCTCCTTGTCGGTGTAGCAGTAGTGCACCACTCCCAGGGAGACGCCGGCGCGCTCCGCGACACCGCGGACGGTCACCGCTCCGAGCCCGTAGTGTTCGGCGATCTCGAGGGCTGCCCGGAGGAGCTGCGCTCGGCGCTGATCGGATGGCAGGCGTCTGGTCACTCGTCCATGGTACGACGACGACGAGGCGACGGGCGCACTACACCTCACGCCCGGCCTGCGACCGAACCCGCATCTGGTCTCTTGTCCAGATCGGCCCCGGGACCCGCCCCGGGAGGTAGCCTCTGCACCCATGACGACCTCGACCACGCGGTGGCACAACTGGGCCGGAAACGTTCTCGCCTCGCCGTCGGGCCGGTCCGACCCCACGACGGTCGCCGAGGTCACCGGGGTCGTGACCGCGGCCGCCGAGCGCGGCTCCAGGGTCAAGTGCGTGGGTGCCGGACACTCCTTCACCCCCGCCGCGGCGACCGACGGGGTGCTGATCTCGCTCGACGACCTGACGGGGATCGAGTCGATCGTCCCGACCCGCGATCCCGAGGGGAACGTCGACGGGGCGGACGTGACCGTCTGGGCGGGTACCCGACTCCACCGGCTCGGCCCTCTGCTCTGGGACCTCGGGCTCGCCCAGCCGAACCTCGGCGACTTCGCCGAGCAATCGCTGGCGGGCGCGGTGTCCACGGGCACCCACGGCACGGGCCGCACCGCCGTCGGCCTGCCGGCCACCGTGGTCGGACTGCAGATCGTCACGGCGGACGGCTCCGTCCTGGACTGTTCGCGCGAGGCGGATCCCGACGTGTTCGAGGCGGCCCGCCTCGGGATCGGAGCGATCGGGATCATCACCAAGTTGACCATTCACTGCGTGCCGGCGTTCGCACTGAGCGCCGAGGAACACC
This sequence comes from Dietzia sp. DQ12-76, assembly GCF_014145045.1. Taxonomy (NCBI): domain Bacteria; kingdom Bacillati; phylum Actinomycetota; class Actinomycetes; order Mycobacteriales; family Dietziaceae; genus Dietzia; species Dietzia sp. DQ12-76. Next base: position 8,044 of record NZ_JAALDV010000508.1, on the reverse strand, counting down.
CCTGGACCCTCACGGCCGCACTCGCCGATCTCGAGGGCTTCGCGAGCTCCGCCGACCACGCGGAGTTCTTCTGGTTCCCGCACACCGATGCCGTCACCGTCAGACGCAACACCAGGTTGCCGGGTGACGCGGACCTGCGTCCGCTCGGCCGCATCCGCGAGCTGGTCGCCGACGAGTTCCTGTCCAACGAGGCCTTCGGTGCGCTGTGCCGGACGGCCGCACGCCGGCCGACGCTGACCCCCCGACTCAACCGCGTCGCCGCACGCGCGATGTCGGCCCGCGCGTACACCGATCGCAGTTACCGGGTCTTCGCCTCCCCGCGGCGGGTGCGCTTCCGCGAGATGGAGTACGCGGTGCCGGTGGCCGCGGCCACCGGCGTGCTCGGTGACCTGCGCGACATGATCGACCGCACCGGCGTCGTCACGCCGTTCCCCGTCGAGGTGCGGTTCGCCGCGGCGGATGACGTGTGGTTGTCGACCGCCTACCGGCGGGATGTCTGCTACGTCGCGGTCCACCAGTTCCACCAGATGGACCACACCGAACTCTTCCGGTCGGCCGAGGAGATCTTCCTCGCGGCGGACGGTCGGCCCCACTGGGGCAAGATGCACACCAGGACCGCCGCCGACCTCTCGGCCACCGTCCCTCACTTCGACGACTTCGTCTCGGTACGCGACCGACTCGACCCGGACAGAATCTTCGCGAACCAGTACACCGAACAGGTCCTGCCGTAGGAGGCGGGACCACCTGAATCTCCGTACCGTGGGGTGACGGACAGGGTCAGCCGTTCCTGTCGCGACCACCCTCGAGGAGTTCCCGTGCCAGAACGCGTCCCCGCCGAAACCGACGTCTCCGGTCCGCTCGCAGGAATCGCCACCGGGGCCCTGCGCAAGGCGATTCGGAGCCAGGCCGGGGCCGCGAAGGGTTATGTCCGCACGCTCCGCCGGAGCCACCCCGACGAGAGTCCGGCACGGATCCGCGAGCGGCTCGACTCCCGCTTCCTCACCGCCGTCACCGCGTCCGGCGCCGCCGTGGGGGCGACGGCGGCCGTGCCGGGGGTGGGCACCGTGCTCGCGTTCGGCGCGATCGGCGCCGAGTCGCTGGTGTTCATCGAAGCCGCGGCGTTCTACACCCTGGCCGTCGCGGAGGTGCACGGAATCGACGTCAAGCTCGGCGAGCACGAGGAGCTGCTCGTCATGACCGTGATGCTCGGCGCATCGGGCACCGCGATCCTGGCCAACGCGGTGAGCACGAACGGCG
>NZ_JAALDV010000508.1:0-6597 GCF_014145045.1 Dietzia sp. DQ12-76 | reverse complement strand
CCGCCGGTATCGGCGCCGCCGTGGGCGGCTGGGGTAACCGGCGGCTGGGCCGGACCGTCGTCAACGCGGCGGCGGCCACCTTCGGCACCCCGCCCGACAGCTGGCCCACGAGCTGAGCGCCGTCCATCCGGACGCCGCATCCCCCTGTCAGGTGAGATCGGAAGGCCCCGAACGCGCGGAAGGTCTAGCCTGGGTCCATCGCGTGTGAAACCCACCACAAATCAGGAAGGCACCACAACATCGTGAGCAAAACCGTCTCACAGTTCGGACAGAACCAGTGGCTCGTCGACGAGATGTACGAGCGGTTCTCCAAGGACCCCTCCTCAGTGGACGAGTCCTGGCACGAGTTCTTCGACGCGAACCCCGGGGCAGCCACCGGCCGCGATGCGTCGAAGGGCTCGTCCGGAGCCGGGCCGGCGTCGGACGGGGGTGACACACGCACCGGTGGGAAGAACAACGGCGACGGTAGCGGTGGCGGGAAGAAGGGCAAGAAGGTCTCCGCCGACGCATCCGGGGGCGACAACGCCACCCCCGACGCCAACACCCAGAAGACCTCCGAACTGACCGTGGCCGACGTGTCCCCGGAGTCCTCGGCGAAGGACGTGGCCGCCAAGCCCGCCGACGACAGCACCCCCGCGCGCAAGGCCCGCGGTCAGGGCGTGCCCGCCCCGGTCCGGTCGACCGAGAAGCGCAAGAAGGACGACGCCCCGGCCGCGAAACGGACCACCAGACCCGAGTACGCACCGCCGGAGGAGCCCGAGAACAAGGTTCTCCGCGGCCCGGCGAACGCCATCGTCAAGAACATGAACGCGTCGCTGTCGTTGCCCACGGCCACCTCGGTCCGTGCGGTCCCGGCGAAGCTGATGATCGACAACCGGATCGTCATCAACAACCACCTCAAGCGCACGCACGGCGGGAAGATCTCGTTCACCCACCTCATCGGGTACGCCATGGTGCAGGCCGTCAAGGCCTACCCGAACATGAACAACTACTTCGAGGAGATCGACGGCAAGCCCAACGTCGTCACCCCGAACGGGATCAACCTGGGCCTGGCGATCGACATGAAGACCAAGGCGGGGCGCACCCTCGTCGTGGCCGCCATCCGGAACTGCGAGAGGCTCGACTTCCGCGGCTTCCTCGACGCCTACGAGGACATCGTCTCCCGCGCCCGCGTCGGCAAGCTGACGATGGAGGACTTCTCGGGCGTCAGCATCTCCCTGACCAACCCCGGTGGTATCGGCACGGTCCACTCGGTCCCGCGTCTCACCCCGGGGCAGGGCGCGATCCTCGGCGTCGGCGCGATGGAGTACCCGGCGGAGTTCCAGGGTGCGAGCGACGAACAGCTGGCCAACAACGCCATCGGCAAGATCACCACGCTCACCTCGACCTACGACCACCGGATCATCCAGGGGGCGGAGTCCGGCGAGTTCCTGCGCGAGATCCACCGCCTCCTGCTCGCCGACGAGTTCTACGACGAGATCTTCGACGTCCTGGGCATCCCCTACGAGCCGGTCCGGTGGCGCCAGGACATCACCGACCCGCGTGTGGACAAGGACGCCCGCGTCCTCGAGCTCATCGCGGCCTACCGCGACCGCGGTCACCTCATGGCGGACATCGATCCGCTGGACGGTCGGCACGCCCAGCGTCGGCGGACCTTCCATCCGGATCTCGACGTCAACTCGCACGAGCTGACCCTCTGGGACCTGGACCGGAAGTTCTCCGTGGGCGGGTTCGTCGGCAAGGACAAGATGCGTCTGCGCGACGTCCTCTCGGCGCTCCGCGCGGCGTATTGCCGCAAGATCGGCATCGAGTACACCCACATCCTCGAGAACGACCAGCGTCAGTGGATCCAGGACCGGCTCGAGGGCGTCGACGACAAGCCGACGGTCGCCGAGCAGAAGTACATCCTGTCGAAGGTCAACGCCGCCGAGGCGTTCGAGACCTTCCTGCAGACCAAGTACGTCGGTCAGAAGCGCTTCTCGTTGGAGGGTGCGGAGTCGGTCATCCCGATGATGGACGCCGTCATCGACGAGGCCGCCGAGTTCGCCCTCGACGAGGTCGTGATCGGGATGCCGCACCGCGGGCGTCTCAACGTGCTGGCCAACATCGTGGGCAAGCCCTATCGCCAGATCTTCACCGAGTTCGAGGGGAACATGGACCCCTCGGCCGCTCACGGCTCCGGGGACGTCAAGTACCACCTCGGCGCCGAGGGGATCCAGTACCAGATGTTCGGGGAGAACGAGATCAAGGTCTCGCTCACCGCCAATCCGTCGCATCTCGAGGCCGTCGACCCCGTCCTGGAGGGGATCGTGCGCGCCAAGCAGGACCTCATCGAGGACCCGGAACGGCGCGCGGAGTACCCGGTCGTGCCGCTCATGCTGCACGGTGACGCCGCGTTCGCCGGACAGGGCGTGGTCGCGGAGACCCTGAACCTCTCCCAGATCGACGGCTACCGCACGGGCGGCACGATCCACATCGTCGTCAACAACCAGATCGGCTTCACCACCGCGCCGGAGGCCGGCCGGTCGAGCCAGTACGCCACGGACGTGGCCAAGATGATCGGCTCGCCGATCTTCCACGTCAACGGCGACGATCCCGAGGCCTGTGTGCGGGTGGCCCGGTTGGCCATGGACTTCCGCCAGCAGTTCAAGAAGGACGTCGTGATCGACCTCGTCTGCTACCGCCGCCGCGGGCACAACGAGGCCGACGACCCGTCGATGACGCAACCGCGGATGTACGAGGTCATCGACGCCAAGAAGAGCGTCCGGCAGTCCTACACCGACGATCTGGTCGGCCGCGGCGACATCACCGAGAAGGAGGCGGAGAACGCCCTCCGCGACTTCCAGGGGCAGCTCGAGCGGGTCTTCAACGAGGTCCGTGAGCTCGAGAAGCACCCGGTCAAGGCCTCCGAGTCGATCCTGCCCAACCAGCCGCTGCCCAAACGCCTGGTGACGGCGGTGGACGAGTCGGTCATCCACGCCATCGGCGACGCCTTCGGCAACCTGCCGGAGGATTTCCACATCCACTCGCGGGTCAAGCCGGTCTACGAGGCGCGCCAGAAGATGGCCTACAACGGCAACATCGACTGGGCGTTCGCCGAACTGCTGGCGATCGGCTCGCTGGTGCAGGAGGGCCGGACCGTGCGTCTGGCCGGGCAGGATTCGCAGCGCGGGACCTTCACGCAGCGCCACGCCGTGGTGGTCGACAAGACCACGTCGGAGCCGTACTCGCCCCTGCAGAACCTCGAGGACGCCGAGGGCCGCTTCGAGGTGTGGAACTCGGCGCTGACCGAGTTCGCCGGCGTCGGGTTCGAGTACGGATACTCGGTCGGGGACCCGGAGGCGCTGGTGTTGTGGGAGGCCCAGTTCGGCGACTTCGTCAACGGTGCCCAGACCATCATCGACGAGTACATCTCCTCCGGCGAGGCCAAGTGGGGCCAGAAGTCCTCGGTCACCCTCCTCCTCCCCCACGGACACGAGGGCATGGGACCGGACCACACGTCGGGTCGCATGGAGCGTTTCCTGCAGCTGTGTGCGGAGGGGTCGATGACGGTCGCGCAGCCGTCGACACCGGCGAACTACTTCCATCTCATGCGTCGTCACGCCACGGACGGGATCAAGCGTCCGCAGATCGTCTTCACCCCCAAGTCGATGCTGCGCAACAAGAAGGCCGTCAGCGCCCTCGAGGACTTCACGACGGGCAAGTTCCGCTCGGTTCTCGACGATCCCACCTTCGTCGACGGTGGTAAGGACCCGGAGAAGGTCACGACCATGCTCCTGGTCTCCGGCAAGCTCTACTACGAGCTGGCGGCCCGCCAGGAGAAGGAAGGCCACGAGCACATCGCCATCGTGCGGCTCGAACAGATCCACCCGATCCCGTTCCGCCGACTGCGCGAAGCGCTCGGGCACTACCCGAACCTCTCCGAGGTGCGGTGGGTGCAGGAGGAACCGGCCAACCAGGGCGCGTGGAGCTTCCTCGCACTCAACCTGCCGGAGGTCATCCCTGAGTTCCCCGCGATCAAGCGGGTGTCGCGGCGGGCCATGGCCGCCACGTCGACCGGGCTGAGCAAGGTCCACGCGGTCGAGCAGAAGGCGCTCGTGGACGAGGCGTTCGCCTGATCGTCGCCGGGGGGTGAACCCCGGCGACGATCAGTCGCCCCCCACCGGGGCACTGGGTCCGCCGCCCGGAGACGGGCGGCGGCCCGGAGCAGGTCAGTAGTCGTGGGAGTCGAGCCAGAAGTCGGCGAGAGCGGTCGGGGTGGACGTCCCGAACTCCACCCCGAGCAGCAGTTCCCGGACGTCGTCGGTGGTCAGCTCTCCGCTGATCCGGTTGACCAGGGCCAACTGGTCCTCCGAGAGCGAGCCCTTGCGGAACACCGGGACGAGGTGTTGGGCCAGGATGGCGTCCTCGTCGTCGTCCAGCACCACCATGTCGTCGGGATACAGCACCGGGTCGGTCGACTGGACCAACCCCACCCCGATCTCGCCCGCCCGCAGCGCCTCGAGGACGGCGCGAGGGTTCGGCCCGAGCGCCACCCGCCGCCCGAACCCGCAGTCGTACGTCCCGCCCACGGCGGTGGCCAGCTCTCTGTCCGCGAGCGCCTCCTGGCGTGCGCCCAGCGTGAACTCGCCGCACCGGCTCTCGAGGTCGGACATGGTCCGTAGACCGCGGGTCTGCGAGGTGTGCCGGGTCACCACGTACACGGGGGCGTCCTCGGCGGGAGCCGGGTCGGCCGCGGTCACACCCTCGGGCAGGGCCGCCATCATCGCTCTGTACACCTCGTCCGCGTCGACCGCCGTCGACTGGGGATCGAAGGAGCGCAGCAGTTCCCCGGTGTACCCGATGGTGAAGGTGGCGTCCCCGGTCGTCACCGACTCGAGAACCTCGGCCTGGCTCCCGGACTGCGACCGGATGGTGGCCCGGGAGCCGGAGCGCAACAGCGCGTTGCCGTAGATGTGGCCGACGATCTCGGCCTCACCGAACGAGGCGGTCTCGATCACCACCACCGGATCGGGCTGGTGGGCGGGGATTATCGAGGACTGCGCCTGGCATCCGCTCAACCCCACCACGGCGGCCCCGGCGATCGCCAGTGCCCGTACCCCGGCCCCGTCCCCCGTCCGCCGCACACGACCACGTCCTTCCTCGTCACGTCCGCACCAGACGGTGCGACACTGTCCACCAGTGTCCCAGCAGCACCCTAACGGTCTCGTCTGGAGGTCCGACGCCCGATAGGGTCGGGGCAACGATCGAGGGGAGCCCAGGTGCCCAGTGTCCGGAGACTGCGGAACACGACGACCCTTCCCGTGCCCACCCCCTCGGGTCCGGCCGTTCCCGCCGAACGCGCGGTGGTCGGCTGCGGTGTCTACGTCGACGGTGTCCGCGAACAGGGGCATGTCACCCATCGGACCGCGATCGAACGGGTCCGGGAGACCGGGCGGGGTTTCGTGTGGATCGGCCTCCACGACCCGGACCGGCATCAGATGGACACAGTCGCGTCGGCGTTCGGTCTGCACGAGCTGATCGCCGAGGACGCGACCAGCGGGCGGCAGCGACCGAAGCTGGAGGCCTACGACGACACCGTGGTCCTGACCATGTCGACTGTCGAGTATCTCGAGCACCGGTCGGTGGCGGACGCCACCGATGGCGGCGAAGTCACCGGCATCTTCGACACCACGGACATCGTCTCCACCGGTGAGATCATGGTGATCCTCGGCCGTGATTTCGTCATCACCGTCCGTCACGGCGACATCCCGGCCCTGTCCGGCCTCCGCGCGGAACTCGAGGGCGCACCCGAGAGGTTGTCCCGAGGGCCCGCGGTCGTGATGCACGCCGTGGCCGACCGTGTGGTGGACGGTTACCTCGAGGTCGCCGAGAGGATGAGCCGGGAGATCGACGATCTCGAGATCGCGGTGTTCGCCCCGCGCACCCCGGTCGGCATCGAGCAGATCTACGTCCTCAAGCGCGAACTGCTCGAACTCAAGCACGACATCGCCCCGCTGGCCCTCCCTCTGCGGCACCTGTCGGTCGAGCACGTCGACCTGATCCCCTCCGAGGTGCGGCACTACTTCCGCGACGTCCAGGACCACCACACCCGGGTCGCCGCCGAGGTCACGACCCTCGACGAGCAGATCACCTCTCTGGTCCACGCCGCCATGGCGATGATCGGCGTCCAGCAGAACACCGACATGCGGCGGATCTCCGCGTGGGTGGCGATCGCCGTGGTGCCCACGATGATCGCGGGGATCTACGGCATGAACTTCACCAACATGCCCGAACTCCGGACCGAGTACGGCTACTACGTCGTGCTCGGCGTCATGGCCGCCGCGTGCACGGCGTTGTTCCTGCTCTTCCGGAGAAACCGCTGGCTGTAGTCAGCGCGCCAGGCCCGGGTTCACCGCTCGGCGCGCGGGGTCGGTCACGTCGATCCCGGCCTCGGTCCACGCGTCCTCGAGTTCCCCGGCTCCCTTGAGCCGCACCCAGGCCGCCTCGGTGTGGGTCACCGGGACCGCCCGGAAGATCCTCACGGGCGCGGCCTCCCCGCGCAGCTCGACGTCCGGGACCTCGGGCGCGCGCAGGACGACGGCGGTGAACGCCGCG
>NZ_JAALDV010000507.1:0-2410 GCF_014145045.1 Dietzia sp. DQ12-76 | reverse complement strand
ATGTGGAACTCGAACTCGCTGATCTCCTGGCTACTGCAGACCTCGGGGATCGATGCCGCGGCGTTGGGCCCGCCGGGTGACGGCTCGGCGCCAGGGTGGGCGTCGGGCATCGTGGCCGCCGAACAGTCGCCGCGATGACGCGAGCGCGTGGAGCCGGAGGTCAGGCCCTGGCGACGGAGGACTCCGCGAACCGCCACAACCGCTCGGCGATCTCCGGGTCCGAGGCCTCGGCACTCCGGCCGATGAGCGTGGGCATCCCTCTGAGGTTCCGAAGACCGTCCGGCCCGGTGTAGCTGCACGACGGGAGCGGCCGGGTCGCCGCGGCCATCGTGGTGAGCGCCGCCTGGTCGGCGGGTTGGGCGAACACCGAGCAGAACCCGGTGATGATCCTGTCCACCGCGGCGTTACCACTGGCATTGGAGATGCCGGTCGCCGCCCAGCCGGGGTGCGTGAGCTGCACGTCCACACCCGTCGCCGCCGCCTCCGAGCGACCGTCCCGCAGCCGCCGGTCCAATGCGAGCCCCCACAACATATCCCCGAGCTTGGACTGGGCGTAGGCCGCCGCGGCGGACCACCGACGCCGCTCGAAGTGCGGGTCGTCGAAATCGAAGGTCCCGGCCTTGTGGGCGTTGGACCCGACGATCACCACGCGACGCCGCACACCCGGGAGGACGAGGTTCGTGAAGAGGAACGGCCCGAGCACGTTGACGCCGAGTAGCATCTCGAATCCGTCTGTGGTCTCGCGACGACGGGTCGTGATGGCACCGGCGTTGTTGACCAGCACGTCGACCGGTTCGGCCTCCGCCCCGTTCAACTCGTCCGCGGCGCGCCCCACGCTCTCCAGCGAGGCCAGGTCCAATTCGACGACCCGCGAGGGTCCCGGCAGCGCGGCCGCGATGTCGCGTCCCCGCACGGTGTCCCGGACCGCGAGGATCACCCGCGCGCCGCGATCCGACGCGGCACGGGCGGTCTCCAGGCCGACTCCGCTGGTCGCCCCCGTGATGAGCCACGTCTGGCCGGTGAGGTCGGGGACGTCGATTCCTGTGTGCGCCACGGAGCCCAGGTTACTGACCGCGGGCCGGCGGTCGAGACTACGGTAATTCGCGACAGCGTCCGGGTGGACAGGAGCGGGAGTCGGGCAGACGCCGTTGACACCCGACGAGAGGAGACAGCTGTGCCGGTCGAGATGGGAATCTGGCGGATGGACGGCGACAGGCCTCACCGACTGTCGCCCACCACGATGCCGACCGAGGTGATGCTGGAGGAGTTCCTCGAGCGGGACCCGTCATTGCTCGGTGATCGGCTCCTGGTCATCGGCAGGCAGGTACGCACGCCGTACCAGAAGCTCATCGACCTGCTCGCCGTCGACGCCGAGGGCAACCTCCACGTGCTGGAACTCAAACGGGACAGGACGCCGCGGGATGTGGTGGCGCAGGTACTCGACTACGGCTCATGGGTCACGACCTTGGATCACGAGAGCATCATCGATCTCGCGAACGGCCACCTCGACCGTCCATTCGAAACCGCCTTTGAGGAGGTCTTCGGCACCCCGCCTCCCGATGAGCTCAACGGCGCGCTCACTCTGGTGGTGGTCGCCACCGACCTGGACCCCAGCTCCGAGAGGATCGTCACGTATCTCCGCGAGTTCGGCGTTCCCGTCAACGTCGTGTTCTTCACCTTTCTGGAGGACGACGGCCGACGCTACCTCGCCCGATCCTGGCTTGCCGCGAGCGAGGAGGGTGCGACAGGCGTCGGCACGTCCCCCCGCAACTACCAGGGCAAACGGGCCGAGTGGAACGGGACCGATTGGTTCGTCTCGTTCGGCGAGGAGGGCACACGGGCCTGGGACGACGGTCGCCGCTTCGGCTTCATCTCCGCGGGAGGTGGGACCTGGTACTCGGGCTCATTGCACAACCTCCCGGTTGGTGCGCGGGTCAACGTCCATATCCCCAAGAGCGGGTACGTCGCGATAGGCGAGGTCCTTCGCCCCGCCACCCGCTTCGACCAGGCCTCGGTCCTCGTGGACGGCAAGTGGGTTCACCTCGCCGATCAGGAGCTCAGCGCCCCGTACAGGCACGGCCCACCGGGGGTCGCGGACAGCGACGACGACGCCGAGTACGCCGTGCCGGTCCGCTGGTGGGTGAGCGTCCCACGATCCGAGGCGTTCTGGGTCAAGGGGATGTTCGCCAACCAGAACAGCGCGTGCAAGCTCCGGCAGGAGTTCACTCTGGCCCGGCTGGCCGAGCATTTCGGATTGGACCGGAAGACGCAAACCCACTGAAAGTGGCGGTTAGTCTCCGCTCATGCGCCCCTCAGCCTCCCGCCCCCGCCGTTCGCTGACCGCGGCGGTCGCCGCCCTCGTCATCGTCACCTCCCTCACCGCTCCCACCGCCGGCGCCGCGCCGGCGGC
>NZ_JAALDV010000506.1:0-4507 GCF_014145045.1 Dietzia sp. DQ12-76 | reverse complement strand
CGGTCCGCGCGCGGGTTCCGGTGGCCTCGGCCTCCGCGTGTGCCGACCTCCTCGACGCACTGCGTGGGCTGGGCCCGGTCTCCGCGTGGTCGGTCACCGCGTCGGAGCCGCTCCCCGTACCCGGGCCCGGAGGGGACGGGAGGTGCCCCGGGATGGCGAACCTGGCCTTCCTGCGGCGGCCGGAGCGTCTGCACCGCGACGAGTGGCTGCGCATCTGGCTCGAGGAACACACTCCGGTGGCGATCGAGACGCAGTCCACCACCGGCTACACCCAGCACGTGGTGGTCCGCGCACTGACCGAGGGGGCGCCGGAGATCGCCGGGATCGTCGAGGAGGTCTTCCCGATCGAGGCGGCCCGTGACCTCGGGGTGTTCTTCGATTCGCAGGGCAGTGACGAGCGGATGAGCGCCCACATCCAGGCCATGACCGCCTCGACGGCCCGTTTCCTCGACGACGGAGCGGTCGACGCGATCCCCACGGGGCGGTACGTGATGGGTGTCCGGAGTCCGCGCGTGTGACAATGGGGTGATCGCCCGGTCGGACCGCACCCCGCCACGCCCGGGCCCGCCCGAGGAGTGATCGAGATTCCCAACTTCGCAGAGACGACGTTCACCGATCCCGCCAGGATCAGGAACTTCTGCATCATCGCGCACATCGACCACGGCAAGTCGACGCTGGCCGACCGCATGCTGCAGATCACCGGTGTCGTCGAGGAGCGGCTCATGCGGGCCCAGTACCTCGACCGCATGGACATCGAACGCGAACGCGGCATCACCATCAAGGCGCAGAACGTCCGCCTGCCGTGGGTGCCGCGTTCCGGTGACCACGCGGGCGAGGAGATCGTGCTGCACATGATCGACACCCCGGGCCACGTGGACTTCACCTACGAGGTCTCCCGCGCTCTCGAGGCGTGCGAGGGGGCGATCCTGCTGGTGGACGCCGCGCAGGGGATCGAGGCGCAGACGCTGGCCAACCTGTACCTGGCGATGGAGAACGACCTCGAGATCATCCCGGTCCTCAACAAGATCGACCTCCCGGCGGCGGACCCCGAGCGGTTCGCCGAGGAGATCTCCCACATCGTCGGGTGCGAGCCGGACGACGTCCTCCGTGTCTCCGGCAAGACGGGCGCGGGGGTCGAGGAACTGCTGGACAGGGTGTGTGACGTGATCCCGGCGCCCGAGGGCGACCCCGACGCCCCCGCCCGCGCCATGATCTTCGACTCGGTCTACGACACCTACCGGGGCGTCGTCACCTACGTGCGCGTGGTCGACGGATCGCTCCGACCCCGCGAGAAGGTCCGGATGATGTCGACCGGCACCACGTACGAGGCCCTCGAGGTGGGGATCATCTCGCCCGAGCCCAAGGCCTCCACGGGCCTCGGGCCGGGAGAGGTCGGCTACCTCATCACCGGCGTCAAGGACGTGCGTCAGTCCAAGGTCGGTGACACGGTGACCAGTGCCCGGGGCGGCGCGGAGGAGCCACTGGCGGGATACGCCGAACCCAACCCCATGGTCTTCTCGGGTCTCTACCCGATCGACGGGTCCGACTACCCGGTCCTGCGCGACGCGTTGGACAAGCTGCGACTCAACGACGCCTCGCTGGACTACGAGCCGGAGACGTCGGTGGCGTTGGGTTTCGGCTTCCGCTGCGGGTTCCTCGGTCTGCTGCACATGGAGATCACCCGGGACCGGTTGGAGCGCGAGTTCAACCTCGATCTCATCTCCACCGCACCGAACGTGGTCTACCGGGTCGTCGCCGAGGACGGCAGCGAGCACCAGGTCACCAACCCGTCGTACTGGCCGGAGGGCAAGAACCGCGAGGTCTACGAGCCGATCGTCAAGTGCACGATCATCGTGCCGAGCGAGTTCGTGGGGACCACCATGGAGCTGTGCCAGTCCAAGCGTGGCGAGATGAAGGGCATGGACTACCTGTCCGAGACCCGGGTCGAGTTGCGCTACGTCATGCCGATGGGCGAGATCATCTTCGACTTCTTCGACTCCCTCAAGTCTCGTACCAAGGGGTACGCGTCGATGGACTACGAGGAGGCCGGGGAGCAGGTCGCGGATCTGGTCAAGGTCGACATCCTGCTGCAGGGCGAGGCCGTGGACGCGTTCTCCGCGATCGTGCACCGTGACTACGCGCAGGCCTACGGCAACAAGATGACCGTCAAGCTCAAGGAGCTCATCCCGCGGCAGCAGTACGAGGTCCCGGTCCAGGCCGCGATCGGGTCCAAGATCATCGCCCGCGAGAACATCCGCGCGATCCGCAAGGACGTGCTGTCCAAGTGCTACGGCGGCGACATCAGCCGCAAGCGCAAGCTCCTGGAGAAACAGAAGGAGGGCAAGAAGCGCATGAAGTCGATCGGACGCGTGGACGTGCCCCAGGAGGCCTTCGTGGCGGCCCTGTCCGCGGAGTCGAGCTCCGACAAGAAGTAGGGCCGCCCGACCCACGTCCGCTCCGACCCTGGTCTGCCCCGACCCGCATCCGCCCCGGCCCCTGTCCACTCAGTGTCGCGCTCGGTGGCGCCGTACGGCGGACCGGTTGGTGCAGCGTGTCGAGCAGTACTGTTTGCGGCCGTTGCGGGTGGTGTCGGCGAAGACGTCCTCGCAGTCCTCGGCCGCACACCTGGCCAGTCTGTCGATGCCGCGCGAGGTCAGGTGCAGTGCGGTGCCCACCGAGAACATCGCGGTGAGGAGTCGGGCGAACGAGACGTCATCCGCCCGGTAGTGGACGTGCCAGTGGCCGTCGTGGTCGGTGAGCCTCGGCGGTGCGGAGTGGTCGGCGAGCAGGGCGTTGAGAGCGTCGGCCCGACCGCGGGGCTCGGTGGTGTCGACGACGACGAGCCAGTCGTCGAGAAACGCCAGCGTCTCCGTGAGGTCCGTGTCGGAGGCTCCGCGGTCGATGGTCACCCCCGATTCGCGGCAGCGGTCCACCAGTTCGCGGGTGGTGCGGGGGCGGCGGTTCGCCAGGTCGGCGGCGAGGGTCACCGGATCCGCCCCGTAAGGGTTGATGTACACAGACCAATTACAGCACAGTACCCCGTATGCCTCAGTCATTCGCGGGTCTGGCCGCGTCCCCGGCCGCGGGGGTCTCCACGTGGGTCCTGGCCGCGCTGGTGCTGGCCGCCTTCGTCGCCGGTTGGGTCGACTCGGTCGTCGGCGGGGGAGGGCTCATCCAGCTCCCGGCGTTGGTCGTCGGCCTCCCCGCGGACGCCTCGACCCCGGAGATCCTCGGCACCAACAAGCTCTCCTCGGTCGCCGGGACACTGGTCGCCTCCGCCACCTATCTGCGTCGGATCCGTGTGCCGATCGGGATGGTCCTCCCACTGGTGGTCGCCGCGTTCGCCGGCTCGGCCGCGGGGTCCTCGGTCGCCCGGTTCATCCCGAGGGACCTGCTCACCCCCGTGGTGCTGGCGGCCGTGATCGTGGTGGGTGCCTACACGTGGTTCCGGCCCACCATGGGTCGTACCCACGAGAACCGGTACACCGGGTGGGCGCGCATCTGGCGTTCCGCGCTGATCGGGCTGGTGATCGGGTTCTATGACGGGGTCCTGGGGCCGGGGACCGGCTCGTTCTTCGTGATCGCGATCGTCGCGTTCCTGGGTTTCGGGTTCCTGCAGGGGACGGTGGCGGCAAAACTCGCCAACCTCACCACCAACATCGCCTCGATCCTGGTCTTCGGTGTCCACGGCGAGGTGTTGTGGGTCATCGGTGGCTGCATGGCGGTGGCCAACCTCACCGGCGGGTTCATCGGTGCCAGGATGGCGATGCGTCACGGCAACGAGTTCATCCGGGTGGTGTTCCTGGTGGTCATCGGCATCCTGGCGGTCAAGCTGGCGTGGGACACGGTGGCCCTGTGGACATGAGGCGCCCCCGGGGAGCCGACGTAGACTCGCGCCCATGAGCCTCCCGAATCCCGAGCCCGGCCGCCACCCGCTCCTCGACGAGTCCCCGCTGCCGTACGGCCTCCCGGACTTCGCGGCCGTCGACGAGGCGGAACTTGAGCCGGCCATCCGGACGGCGATCGACGACCACGCCGCCGAGATCGCGGCGATCGTGGCCAACCCGGACCCCCCGAGCGTGGAGAACACGGTCATCGCACTCGAGCGGTCGGGTCAGGCGCTCCAGCGGGTCCTGTCGGTGTTCTACGGACTCCTCGGCCCTGATGCGACACCCGCCCGCCTCGACGTCGACAGGGTCGTCTCTCCGCTGTTGGCCGCGCACTGGTCGGCCGTCATGACCGACCCGGGCCTCCTCGCGCGGGTCGACGCGATCCACTCGGCGTCGGAGGCGGGGGAACTGGAGGTCGACGACGAGACCGGCCGGCTGATCCGGCGGCACCACCGTGACCTCCTGCGGGCCGGTGCGGGGCTCGACGAGGCGGGCCGCGCCCGACTGACCGCGATCGACACCCGGCTCGCGGAACTCACCACGGCGTTCGGGGAGAACCTGCTCGCCTCGACCGCCGAGCTCGCCGTCCCGGTGACCGACGAGGCCGAGCTCGAGGG
>NZ_JAALDV010000052.1:0-17847 GCF_014145045.1 Dietzia sp. DQ12-76 | reverse complement strand
GCGGGCGCCGCGGGCGTGGAACGTGCGGCATCGCAGGCGGCGGCGACCCTGGCGGGCGAGCATGCAGGGCAGGCCGGGGTCGAGCGGTGGGCGGCAGTCGACGAGCGGTGGGAGGCGGTATCTGCCCGCAACGCGGCGATCGGTGCGAAGGACGACACCATCGCCGAGCGCGTCCAGGTCGAGCAGATTCGGGACGCGACCGAGGGGTTCCGCAATCAGGCGGGTCAACACTCGGCCGACGCTGGCGCACACGCGGCCGAGAGCCAGCACTACGCCGGGGTGTCGGCCGACTTCACGAACACCACCCGCGACTACCGCGATCAGGCGGAAGCTGCGCGAGACATCGCCGTCGCCAATGGGCTGACATGGCGTGGGACGTGGGCGTCGGGGACCGCGTACGCCCCGCAGGACGTGGTGACGTACCAGGGCGGGTCGTGGAGGGCGCTCCAACCCTCTTCTGGCGTCACCCCGTCGGCCGGCGCGACGTGGGCGATCCTCGCCGCGCGCGGCGAACCCGGCGAATCAGGCACCGCGAACGTCACGTGGGGCGACGTGACAGGCAGACCGTCGACGTTCCCGCCTGAGACTCACAACCACACCGATATGACTCAGCTGGGGTCGAGTGGCACCCGGTCGGCCTCGACGTTCATGAACGGTCTGGGCAACTGGGTGACCCCCTACACGGTGATGTCGGAGTCCGAGGCGACCACCGGGAGCGCGACCACGGCGCGGGTGGTATCCGCGTCCGGGCTAAAGGGCGCGATCCAGCGGTGGGCGACCGGCACCTACTCGACGGCGATCACCGCGATCGGGCAGGCCCTCAACCGGGCCGCGACCGCAGCGGAGGCGCGAGCCGCGATCGGGGCGCTCGGTGGGCCGGGCAGTGTCGGCACCGCGGAGATAGCAGACGGCGCGGTGACCACCGACAAGCTCGGCGGGCTCAGCGTGAGTAGCCAGAAGATCCAGAACAGCGCGATCAACCATACAAAGATCGCCAACAACGCGGTGATCCGAGAC
The DNA here is from genome assembly GCF_014145045.1 of Dietzia sp. DQ12-76. Taxonomy (NCBI): domain Bacteria; kingdom Bacillati; phylum Actinomycetota; class Actinomycetes; order Mycobacteriales; family Dietziaceae; genus Dietzia; species Dietzia sp. DQ12-76. The sequence continues at coordinate 16,830 of NZ_JAALDV010000052.1, read as the reverse complement.
AAGCTCTCGCCCGCACTGCGCGACGAACTCGACGGCCTTGAGCCGCGCGGCTGGGACGGCACCCAGGAGGACTACGACAACCTGCCGGACATCGACCCCGACCGTTCGTACTACATCTGGGAGTGACCGTGGCCCTGCTCCGTCCATCCGACCCGCCCGTTGCGATCCACCGCAACGGGCACGCGATCCAGCGGGTCATGCGCAACGGCGTCGAGGTGTGGTCGGCGGGCGGCGACTGGGCGTGGGTCGACGACTTCACGACCGTCGATCCCCGCTGGACCGAGGGCACGTTCACCCCGCCCGGTGTGACCAACGGGTACCTCATCGGCCCCGAACTGCCCCCCGACTTCGTTCTCGAACTCGACGTGGCGTGGTCCGACACCATGACCTCGACAGCGGCGGCGCTGGCCATCTCCACCCCGGCGGGGATGATCGGGACCGTCGTCTACGGACACGGCGAGGCGATGGTCCTCTACTTCGGGGGCATCTACACGATCGAGTACGTCACCCTCGGGCCGACCTCGAGACTCCGGCTCGAACGCTCCGGCGACGACCTCCTGTTCACCGTCGACGGGGTACTGCTCGCCACGATCGACGAGACGGCCGAGATCGAGGGCAAGATCTACCTGATCGCGCAGGACGGCGGAACCATCACCCGGCTCAGCGCCGGGGGCGACTGGGACTGGGACCCGCCCCGGTACGTGATCAATCAGAACCCCTTCCCGCTACAGCCTGCGGGGTCGAACGCGTGGACCACTCACGGCTCGTTCGTCGCGACCCGGGACATGGTGGTCGACCTGTCCACCCTCGTGCAGTGGCGTGGCGCGTACTCATCGCAGCGGGTTGCGATCCGTATCGGCGGGTGGTGGGTGGTCTACTACCCGGACGGCGGTGTGAGCACCATGCAGGTGCAGAACAGGGCGTTCGTTCCGCAGGGCACCGAGGTCATTTACGAGACCACCAACAACACCTCTGCCGGGGTTCGGTGGATCGACGACGGGTACTACCGGGCCATCGAGTCGAAGTACTCGCCCCAGTCCTCGGGGCCGGTCGCGCCGTACCGGATCACGCAGAACGTGTGGGCCCGGATGAGCACCCGGATTATGCACGAGTCCGGCACCGTCACTGCGTCCGTCACCGGGTACTCCTGGGCGCAGGCCACCTCAGCGTCGAACCGCTTCATCCGCGTCTGTCGGAACGGCGTGGAGATGGCCCGGTCGGTTACCGACGGGAGCAGCGTGACCGCGACGTTCACCGTGAACAAGTACGACGAGATTTCTTTCGAGGCTCGCTCCGAATCGGGCACCGCATCGTTCCGCGACATCACTACAGGCATCTGGTCCGTCGTCGAAGCGTAGGCAACGCCCGCCCCAGGGCGCCGCACGAAGACCCCCGCACCCCGCGGGGGTTTCCGCATTTCAGGAGGATCCATGCTGAACACCATCGTGCTCGATGGCGCCGGGACGGAGGGCCGCACCAGTCGGGTCATCGACCCAGTCGCCGAGCAGCTGGCCGCGAAACTCTCGTGCGCGGTCGAGTGGCAGAACTGGGCCGCCTCCGTCATGGGTGCCGGCGGAAGCACCCCGTGGCCCGCCGCCTCCCACAACGCCGTCATCCGGCTCGCGCACCGGATCCGCACCGCCCCACCGGGCCACCGGTTCATCCTGCTCGGGTTCTCTGCCGGCTGCCGCCCGGTCCGGGAGTTCCTGGACTCCCACCCGGAGCTGCACCACCGCATCGCCGCCGTCGGACTGCTCGCCGATCCGTGGCAGCCGCACGACCGGCAGCAGCACGGCGTCCCCAACGGCGCCGGGTGGGGCGTGATGGGTAGCCTCCCGACTCCGCTGATGGACCGCACGTTCTGGTGCGGTCACCCCGGCGACCCGATCTGCCGTGCCGCGTGGGACTCGCTGTTGCGGTATCTCACCGCGGCCGCCGACGCCGTGCCGGGCGGGCTCATCCGCACGTTCCTCGACAAGGCCCGCCGCGGCCGGCTGCAGCTGATCCCGTTCCTCGGGCTGCCCCCTCACGAGTGGTTCGCCGGCCTGGGTGGCCGGATCGACAGGTCCATCGCCGAAGCACGCTCGTACCTTGGCGACGGTCACACCGCGGTCTACACCCGCGAGTTTGTCACCATCGACCCGGACACCGGGCGTGAGGACCGTCGGTCGCTGGCCCACCGCCTGGCCGACTCCATTGCCTGGAAGATCACCCACCCCCAGTCGACATGAGAACCCTCGCGTGGGTCGTGTGGCACCTCGCGCGCGCCCACCTGTTCACCGTCGGCCGCCCCTACGACGCCCCGGTGGGCGTCTACGCCCACTGCCGCTGCGGCGACAACCACCAACTCCTCTGAGGAGGCCAGCATGAAGAACTGGGCAACGCTCGAACCCAACGTGGTGAAGATCGTCCCGAACAACCGCTTCACCCCGGGCCGCAACGGCCGTCGGATCGACAAGGTGGTGATCCACCACAACGCCGGGGTCCTGACCGTCGATCAGATCTACAACGTGTGGCTGCAGCGCGTCGCCTCGGCGCACTACCAGGTCGAGTCCAACGGCTGGATCGGGCAGCTCGTCTGGGACCGGGACACCGCGTGGCACGCCGCCAACACGTTCATTAACGAGACCTCCATCGGCATCGAGGTCTCCAACTCCGGCGGCGCTCCCGGCTGGCCCATCGACCCGCGCGCGGTCGAAAACGCGGCCCGGCTGACCGCCTCGATCTGCCGATTCTTCACGCTCGGCAGACCAGTCGACGGACTCAACGTGCGTTGGCACCGCGAGTTCACATCGACCTCATGCCCGTACCGGCTCGCCCCGGGCGGTGTCGACTACGCGCGGTTCATGGACCGCGCCCGCTATTGGTACGACCAGATGGGCACGGCCGTTCCGTCGCCCGTCCCGGTGCCGCCCCCCACACCGAAGGAGACCGAAGTGACCAAGGAACAGGCTGACCGGATCGAGCGGAAGCTCGACGAGAACAAGCAGCTTCTCAACCTGGTGCTCGACCAGATCGCAGGACCGCGCCACAACGGCGTGCAGGAGTTCACCGGTTGGGACCAGAACGGCAAGCGCACCCTGAACGACACGGTGGCCGCGATCGCCGAGGAAGTCGGGATTCCCAACACCTACGACACCGCGAAGGGACGGAAGTAGCCATGTGGACTGCCACGTTCTGGAAGGACGCCGCTGAGCGTGCCGTCAAGACCGCCGCACAGACCGCCGGCGGTGTCCTCGTCGTCGGGGTGCCAATCTGGGAGGTCGACTGGACCGCCGGGCTTGGGATCACCGCGACCGCCACCGCGCTGTCGCTGCTGACGTCGATCGCCTCATCCGGGCGGGGCGATCACGAGTCGGCGTCCGCGCTCGAGTACGTCGGCCGACACCGCGCTGGCTGATGCGCCGGCACCCGAAGGCGGGGTTCGCGGCGTTCGCTCTCCTCCTGCTCGGCGCCCTGGCGATCGCTCGAGGCCAGTCCTACTTCCGGGTCGACTCGGCGCCGACCGGGCTCGACGCAGCCGATGCGCTGCTGTCCCTGACGTTGTGGGGGTGGGTGTGGATCGCCGGTGGCGTCCTCGCGATCGTGGCGGTGCGGTGCCCGCGCGTCCTCGTCGCCGCGTCCGCGGTGATGATCGCCGTCAACGTCGTGTGGATCGCCTCGTTCCTCATCGCCTGGGCCAGCGGTGACAACGACCGCGGGTACGTCTCCGCGATCTCCTACGGCCACGGGCTGTTGTCGTGGCTGGTTGTGCCCTGGATGGTGAACCACGTTCGAGCGTACGAGGAGGCCCGATGCTCGGAGACGGATGGATGACGAGCCTGCTCATCGCGTTGATCGCCGCCATCGCGGGCGCCCTGGGCGGGTGGTGGACTCGCCAGTCCAAGCGGGAGGAGACGCACCTGGCGCAGTGGAGGCACATCACCGAGACCCAGCAGTCGCAGATCGACTCCCTCGACGCCCGACTGAACACAGCGATCGCCCATTCGGCGACGCAGGACACCACGATCAAGCAGGTGCAGGACGACAACCGCCGCATCTCCCGGCTCCTGGACCGGGCCGTGGCCACGCTGCGGGACTGGATCTCATGGGAACGCTCAGGCAGGTCCGGGTCCCCACCGCAGGTCCCGGATGAGCTGCGGGACCTGCTCTGAGCTCTCCCCGCGCAATGAAGCCGCGCCCACCTCACAGTGGGGGCGGCTTCATCATTTCGCGGGGTAAAGGTTTGTGCCCGAGCTTCTACTTTTGTCGACGGAGTGGTATCACATCGCCCAGAGTCTCCATGTTCACAGACTTGAGCCCTGTCCATCTCTCCACCAATGTCCGGCTGAGACCGACGGATGATGAAACTACGGCCGGGTCCGGCGATATGCCGTGTTCGACAGCCTGCGCGAGGAGTATTGGTTCTTCGGCAGCAACCTCCACAGGTTCATTCTTCCTCCAACCCTGAGATGAGAGCTGGATTTGCAGGCTTCGGTATCGCTGTTCGGAAATGAGACGCAAGCTACGGGCACGGTATGTGATTGCACCAACACTTGCGCCAAACTCAGCCTTGACCCGCAAGTAGCCGTGGAGTGTTAGCGACTCCCCCACTCGGTCCTTCATCGCCGACGCGGGGAGCATGAGGGCCCCGGCAAAACCGTGCGCCCTCTTCTCAACGGGGGACCTAACCCCACCGACCGGGGCGGTCCGGTCCCTGTCGTACAGCAGGTGCGCCAGCTCGTGAGCGAGTGTGAACCGGAATCGGTCGCCCGGCTGGTCGGCTGCGACAGCCACTAGAGGCCTATTCGCTGACCGCGACGGGCGGGACACGCCCGAATGATCACTGGACACCCCGCCGGGGTCGAGGCTAGCCACGACGCCCACCCCCAGCCGCTCGAGTGCACGAGTGACGTTAAGAATCGGGGCATCCGCACCCAGACCAAGGATTGAGCGAAGGTTGCCTGCAGTCTCTTCAACATCGTCGACTATGGCATCGTCTAAGTCGGCGGTGTGGTAGCCAGACTGCTCAGATGCTACGGCGAACAACCTTGATGCTTCCCCGTGCAAGGCAAGGATCCGTTTCTCGTCCCTCACAGTTGCGGCGGAGTTTTTACGGAAAGTAGCTACTCCGACCGCAGCGGGAATGGTTGGGACGTGGAAGAACTCAATCGGGAGTTCGAAGACTTCTGCAGCGCGCTCGGCAACTTCGTTCGGCACCGGACGGACGCCCTTTTCGAACTGCGAAACGAAACCTTGGGATACCCCTAGCATCTGAGCTAGTTCGACCTGGGTGAGACCTTCCAACTCCCTCAGGGTGACAATCCGGTGACCCTGCACCTGGTCACTGAGCAAGTCCATCGGTGTCGTTGTCCTTCTGATTGATGTTCGGGAAAAACAGCTCGTTCTGCTTCTCGCCCGCGAAGTGCAAGCGCGAGAACATCTCGCCGCCCGGACGGACCTCAAAGCTGTAATCGATAGGGACCGCTCTACCGAAGCGTCCTGCACCTACTGTGTGAACCACACGCACTGAGATGCGCTCGCCGTCGTCCTCTACGGCCCTATCCCACAACCAGAGCAACCTGATTCCAGTCTTGGGGTCATAGGTGTCTGGTAGCAAGTCCCGCGCAGACATCAACGCCATCTCGGGGCCATCCCACCAGTCCTGCCGAGCCCGACCTAAGCCGGCAGGAGGGATGCCACCGGGATGAAAACGCGCATGCTCCTTAAGTAATCGAAGCTCGATGTTGTGCCTGTCCGAGATGAGGGTGGTGTTACCCATCTGCCGGGGGTTCCCCCCGAGTTTCCAACCTTCAGGCGCTTGCTCCCGAAGTCGACTGTTCATCTCTGCTCGGGCGAGCGTCGGTAGCAAGTAGGGATAGTCTGCGACGTTCGGGAAGCCGCGCAGCCGGGCACTCGCAGCGGCAACGCCGACAGACACCGTCTCGTAGAGTGGGACGGTGATGAGTCCGAGCTGGGTGGCGACCAGCTCACGTATTGCATCCGTGCTCATATTATTAGCTCCTCGGCGGCGGTTGCTTATATTAGTAGCACAGATACAAGACGTTAGCTAACGCCTGGATGGAGACTGTTCCGAACGTCGACCAGCCTCCGCGGGCCGCCACTCAAAGTCGACCCACCACGCCCAGGGGGCGGCTTCGTCGTTTCACCTTGCTGGTCGACGGATTTGTCACCAGTGAGCCGGGCGGCGAGACGCCCGCCTTCTCCGTCGCTCTTGCTACGGGCACTCGAGGTAGTCGGCAAGCCGGTTGTTGACGATCGTCGTGCCGATCTCGCCGTAGGAATTCGCTAGGTACTCCTCGTCGGTAATGACTCCAACGGTCAGGTAACTACCGATCGGGGTCTCGCATTGAGCGACGATCCTCATCTCGGAGCGGTCGGGTGCCGGGCGGGCGTCCAGCGGATAGTCCAGGACGTGCACTGCGATGTCTTTGGTGTCGAGGCGGAGTTGGGTCTTGGATTCGGCCTCCGCGACTTGCTGAGCAATGAGGAAGGGGGGAGCTTCGGTTCCGGTCGCCGACACCTCGCTAACCGTCTCAGTCTTGGGATCTGGGTAAAGACCGGAGTTGGCGTAGTTGCTGGCCGCGCCAACCGCCATCAGCGCTCCGAGTCCGAACAGGGCCCACCTGAGGCCTTCCCCCCTCGCCACAACTGGTGGGGCTGCTTCGGAGTTGGCCGGCGTGCCCGGCCCGGAAGAGCTGTCCATACTGTCGCTCGGGGTCAAATTGCGCCTCTCTTTCGGTGGAAAGACGTTTATATCAGTATGGCACGCATCAGATAACAGCAGGTAAGGGTATATACCATGAACTGTCAGACCGTCCAAGTTGGGCCTCGTAGCACGCCCTAGGCGAAGGCTGGCCCCGCCTCATGCGACGGGGGCAGCCTTCGTCATTTCGCCTTACTGGTCGGCGCGTTCGACACTGGCGAGCCGGGCCGCGCCGCGTGCCAGTCGCGGATGTCGTCGGCGCGCCAGAGGGGGGACCGCTCGAACGCGGCCAGCGAGCCCGGCGTCCGCCCCTGGGAGACGTAGCCGCGCCACGTCGCGGGCGAAATGCCGCAGTGCTCAGCGCACTGGGTCGCGGTCCACAACTCGTCGCCCGTGTCGGCGTCGGTGACGACAACCCTCATGCCCGCCGAGCCGCCGACCGTGCGAACACCGAGGCGGCCGCGACCCCGGGGATAGCCAGCGCCCACAGGGGGGCGCCCACCCACAGCAGCAGTCCCGCGAGCCCGGTGTAGACCGCCAGGTCGATCACGGTTCGATTCATGGCCTCTCCTTCCAAGTAGGGAGGTTCTAGAATGGGGGGTGTCCCCCGGCCTGGTTCGAGCAGGCCGGGGGATCACTGGTCGATCTCGTCTGGCTTGTCCGGCTCCTTGTGGAGCAGTTCGTACCAGGCGCGCCCCTCTCGGCTTGCGGCGTAGAGTGCCGCTCCGATCATGGCGAGGACCTTCTCCCAGTCCATTCGATCACCTCCTCTGTTCTGTTGTACCTCAATCATACAACATCTGCGCTGCATGGGCAACGCTCGAACAATGGAAGTTTTCGCGACAATGGAGAGTCAGGACCGAGCGTTGATCTTCGCCACGATCTCGGCGGCCTTCGCCAGATCGGAGCCCTTCCCAGATGCCGAAAGCACCCGCCCATCAGACGCAGTCACCATCACATAGACCTCACCGGTCTTCTTCTTCGCCATGCCACCCACCAGGGCCCCCACCGGGCCGGCGATCACCGCGCCAGCGGCCACACGGGTCGCAGTCACCCGCGATCGCGCCGCGTTCGCGTCGACCAGTTCAGCGTGTGACCCCTCGAGTCGACAGGCACGGCCCTGGAAATAGATCGCGTGTTCGTCGAGAACTATGTCACCGAAGACGTCGAGGATCCCCGGCACCGACATGAACTGACCGTTGAGTGGGACCCGCAGTTCCGGGCTTGCAGCTGACTGGTCGGCCGCCGCCATCTGCTCGGCGAGCTCAGCGAGTTGCGCCAGCTCGTCGGGATGCCGCTTGCCGACGACGGCTGACATATCGTCGGTCCATACCGGGTGGTAGCCGGACCGATCCTTCAACATCAGGCGCACGCCCGCGGGCGACATGAACGCCTTCTTTTTGTGCTCCACGCTCTCGATGGCTCCGGTCGGAACGACCCAGGGGGAATTCGCTTTCCGAGGCCCGAATTCGCTGTGGTTGAACGTGATCGTGCGAGCGCCCGGGTCGACGACGACGGTGGATTTGCCGAACTCGAAAGTGTGCATTGGTCGACTTTCCGTTGATGGAGATCAACTTATATCAGGTGTGCACGACTGACACTTCGAGTTGACCGGGCCGATTCGTCGTCACATCCACCGGCAGCGGGGCGTCCATCGCATGACCGCACCGCACTCCCGGCACTCGTGCATCCGAGTGCCGCCCTCGAGGGTGCCGGCGCGGGCGGTGATCCAGCCGACCAGGACCCGGTCTGGCCCGAGGGGGTGCCCGTTAGGGCAGTGGGTCGGGGCATCCTCGGTCCAGCGCACCCCAGCAGGGTAGAACGCGTGTGCGACACTCCTTGCCCACATTTTGCCCACACTTCGCGGCCACTAACACCCCAGCAGCCCCCACCGCGCCGAGCGAAACCGCAGGTAGAACCTCTCCGATGCAGGTCAGGACCCGGCCAAAACAGGTTTCTACCCGGCTGGTCAGGGGTTCGAATCCTCTCGGGGGCGCCCAGGTCAGGGCGTGTTTTTGGCACGGCGACCGGCACTCAACCGGTCGCCGTGCCCACATTTTGCCCACATTCCCGTGAGCGCAGTCCCTCCAGGGCGTCGGCGATCGCGTCGAGGTCATCGTCGTAGAGGTGCCCGTATCGGTCGAGTGTGAGCGCGGCGGACTCGTGGCCGAGCATCTCCTGGAGCACCTTGATGTTCGCTCCGGCTCGGATCGCCAGGGAGGCGCAGGTGTGCCGCAGTTCGTGCGGGGTGAGCCCGTCGGGAACATCGGCTTTGGCGACGGCCGCGTCCCACCACCGGCGGGCATTGCGGTAGCGCAGCACTCCCCCACGCGCCGCGGTGAACACCAACTCGTCGGGGCCCTTATCCTTGATCGCGAACCGCAGCTGGTCCGCGAGGAACGGCGACACCGGGATCTTCCGCACCTTCCGGCCCTTCGTCTCACCCCAGTGCAGAGTCCCTGACACCTCGGTCACTGACCTCCGCACGTACACGCGGCGGGCCTTCGGGTCCACGTCCGCCACCTGCAAGGCGGCGATCTCACCCCACCGCATCCCTGTGTAGGCGAGGGTGTTCACGAGCGTCGGCCGCTTCGATACCTGCGCGAGGGATTCCACCTGCGCCGCGGTGAGGTAGCGGCGCTCGCCCTCCGACACCTTCGGCAGCTCGATTCCGTCGCACGGATTGGCCTGAACGAGCCGATCGCGGACCGCGCGACCCATGATCGAGTGAAGGATCGACGCCGCATTGCGCACCGTCTTCGGTGACCCGTCGAAGTTGTCGACCCAGTCCTGAATGACGGCCGGTGTGAGCTTCGCGACGGGCAGGTCCCGCAGCGGCGCCAGGTGCAGCTTCACTGTGGTGGTGTAGCCCGCGCGGGTCTTCGGGGTCACCCGGGTCTTGGATGCCAGCCACGCGTCCGCCACAGCCCCCAGGGGCGTCTTCCCCGCCTCCGGGGACAACCAGGCGCCGGTGGCGAGGTCGACGGTGTTCTGGGACGCCCACAGTTCGGCGGCCTTCTTCGTGGCGAAGCCGCGTTTGTCGGTCTGCCGGCCGTCGGGTCGCCGGTAGCGGACCCTGTAGCGGCGCCCGGAGGCGGTGTCGTAGGCGGTGACGTTCGCCATGTGGCTCCTTAGGCGAGGTCGAGGGTGCCGACCGCGGGCCGGGCCGGACGGCGGGACATGCGGCGGCGGAGACGGTTCACCAGCACCGGGTAGGCGGCGTGGACGTCATCCCGGCCCACGAGCTGGTGCAGCAGTTGGTAGTAGCGCGTAGGCGCGAGGTCGAGCTCGTCTCGGATCGCGGCATCCTTGGACCCGGCCAGCCGCCACCAGCGCCCCTCGAACCGCATGATCTGGTGCTCGAGCTCGGTCACGCGGTCTCCTCCCGTCGGGCGACGATCTGTTCAATGTAGGCACGCTCGTCCGGACGCAGGGCCCGGATCCGCGCGACGAGGATGGCGCGGTCCACCCAGAGGTCGTCAGCCATGCAGTCGTGGGCGCGGCCGTCGTGCCACACAATTGCGTCGGCGAGGTCGTCCAGACCGACGAGCCGGCGCGCGGCAATCTCCTCCACAAGCTGCTCCTCCCGGGCAACTAGGTGGGGCGGGGCCGGCCCTCGCTCGAGGTGCACCAGCTCGTGCGCCAGCGTTGACCGACGCTCCGCCTGGGTGAGCAGTGGGTGCAGGGTGATCGTGTGGCCGTCGATGCTTCCCCTCGCGACGGCTGCGGACCACCTGAGGGTGATATGTGGCAGACCCCGCAGGGCCCGCCACGGGTGGTATCGGTATTCACGCATGACGGGATAGGACCACGCAAGTACGACAAGAACCCCACTTGAGCTGGGATTACACCCGTGTAGTTCCTAGGTTCTGCGCATCGGCCGCAAGCGATTGTCCTTGACAATGCCGTTCAAGGATCTGTCGACATCGTTCACTGATACGTAGGCCGCGTACAACCTCGGAAGAGTGATTACGACTAACCCGACTACGTAGTACACCAGGGCAAACGTGACGCCAGCGAGCACTGAACCAGCGATGGCGCCGAACAGCCCCTCAGACTGCGGAAGCAGTGCCCCCACCGCGGTTACACCGGCAGCCAGGAGGGACAGGACTGCGGCGAAGAGCACATGGGCGACTGACTCGTCGACCATGTCTTTCTCTACGCGATGACCGAGATCATCGGCGTCGAACCACTCGGTGAGCTTCAACCGGAATGAGGCAAGCTGCGAGAACACAGTAAGTAGGGATCCGGTCAGCAGCGCGAACGCCGCTAGCCTTAAGGCAGGTTCTCCCAGGTCTGCCCGAGTGACAAACCCTGCGAGCATCGCGACGAAGGCACCGACGCAGAGGACTCCCCGTGCTACCCAATCTGGCTTGGGAGGTGCACCGTTCGACGGCTGGGTCAGCCCCTTCCAATGCGCAGCCACCAACGATGAGACCGAGAATCTAGACATCATCGCGCGCACCTCCCCTGCTACCACGAACTGAGATCGATTGTTGCACCGATCTCCTTACGAATCGAGAGGGCCTTGACCTTGATCTCCGCCCGCAGGCCAGCGTCAGATGGCCGGTCCGATGAAACGGGATAGGTGAAGACCTCGGGAAGCCGGGACGGGCTAACTGCCTCTTTCCCCGTGTCGGTGTCGAGCACGAGGTATCCGTCGTCATAGGTCAACTCGCCCAGGCCGCCACCAAGCAGTGACCCCATAGCACTGGCGAACGTTGCATCCGCTGCTGCGATCGAGTCCTCTTCCTCGATTGCCTGCCCTACTTCGTCCGCCAAGCTGGGGTCGTCGAGCAGATCATCACGCTCGCCCTCGGCTTCGTCTGACTCCCTCACGAGCACCCCTTTGGCCAGCTCGCGCAAATCGGCTTCCGAGTTGTCGAAAATGCCAGCTTCGATCCTAAAGATCTCGTCCGACCTAAGTCGCGAGTCGGCGACGCTCCGACGAATCAAGACTGCGTGGTCAAGGGCAGCCTGGTTCAGATACTTCTTCAGCCGGTCATGGTCGGCTGCCGCAAATGCGCGTAGCTTGTACCACTCGTTCTCGTGCCCCAGGGTGGCTTGTGCTCGGTCGTACATCCACCGACGAATCCACTTCAGGACGTACATCGTCGGGCATGCACCGCCGATCGACTCGACGGCCAGCAGCCCCGTCGTACCGGCAGTCGGAGGCAGGATAACGACCCGGTATGCGCGCGTTGGGGCCAGGTCGCCGAGGGGCGTGTCGTCAGTCGAGTCCTCCCCCAAAGGCACTCCCAAGTCCTCGTCCTTGTGGCGCCCGTAGCGAACCTGGAGCATCAAGTTGTTGGTGCCAAGTTCAGACACGCTCTCAACGCGGAAACACGGGCGGATGCGCCGCTCCGCAGCCGTCAGCGGGGGTTCCCCGGGTGCACGTGGTGTCCCGAACTCCTTTGTCCCCTTCGCGTCTTGGAGAACATCTTTGAGAACGCTCACAAAGTCGACTTTTCGGCCACCTACTTTGGTGTCAGGCCACTTCTGAGGTGTTCGCCCGTCTCGGATCACTAGATCCATCGCGAAGAGACGAAATCCGTAACCTGGCATCAGGCACCTTCCTCTGGTCCATCGACATCGCCCACCTCGGCGTCTCGGTCTTGCTGCTCCCGAAGCCACTGCCCCTTCGAGCGCCCGGGCAGGTCGCGTGCGGCGTGCAGCTGTTCGGGGTCGTACGGCAGCGGTTCGTCCCGTTCCTCGTCCGCTTCGTCTTGCCGGCGGGCTTCAGTGGTGACGCGGTCGAGCATGTCGTCGACGTCCGGGGCTCGGTGATCCTCGAGCCAGGCGACGTCGGCGCCCTTCATGGGGGTTCCGCGAGTCCCAGTCTCTGCATCAGTCGGCGTATCGCCCTGCGCGTGCGTCGTGCCCTGGTCTTCATTGCCCTGCACTCTCCTGCGAATTTCCATTAGCAGCGCGTCGATGCTGACGGCGCTCAGGTCGGCGGTGAGGGCTTCGCCGTCGTCGGCGTAGCCCCGGAGTGCACGAGCGGCCGCGGTTCGCACCGTCTCAGTGGGGAGACTGAACGCCTTGGCGATGCCGGCCATCGTCGATTCGTCCGGCATCTGGCCCAGCCGGGGCCGGTCGTCCCGGAGGATCCGGGATACCAGAGCCCTGCTGAGGCCGGAGGCGCGGACGAGGTCGGCTTGGCGCCAGCCCCTTGCGTCCATCTGCTCCTGTACGAAGCGCTTGTACTCATGCACGGCTAGACCGTCTCGCTTTCGTGGTGTGCCTGGCAATGGCAGTTGGCCGGGCCCGTCAACCGCAGAACGCAAAAGTGTCGCGATTGCGCGTCAACTAGTTAACCGCATGTTCGCACTAGTTATGACCTGCGACGTGCCGAACTACAGCGGTGTAAGTGCTTGACGCTTTGTCAAGCAGTGCGCTACGTTTTGTTGCGTACCGCTTGACAACGAAGCGCACCGGGAGGAATCTATGTCTGTCGCCATGAGGCGTCGAAGCCGATCACGAGGGGTTTGGATGAAGGTTCGAGATGCCGACCTGCTCGTCAGGTACATGGAGAACGCCGACTTCTCCCAGGCGCGGCTCGCCCGCTACTGCGGTTGCAGCCGGCAGTTCATCCACATGCTCGTCACGGGCGAGCGGTCAACTTGCACGAAGCAGATCGGCGAACTGATCGAGGAGGCGCTGAGCGTCCTCCCGGGCACCCTTTTCGTGCCCAATTCGTCTCGCACTACGAAGCGAACTGTCGCGCATCGCGGTCCTCGCGCTGCATGAGAACGGCCCCGCACCGGGGGCATCCGGTCGGGGCCATGAACAGAAAGAGGTCTGTCGTGAAGAACGATACCGCAACCGTAACCGCAATCCCGTGCGGCAAGCTCGCCGACGGCTCACCACTCCCGCCTCGAGAGTTCGTCATTACCCGCGCCCCCGAGCCATTCGGCGAGGGCAAGAGCCGGCTCTGGGGCACGTGTCGGGCGTCCGCCCGACACAACCTGGTTCGTCAGGCGCCGCTCGCCGTCGTGTGGAACGCCAGCGTTGTGACGGTGCCAGCATGACGACCCGCGTAGACGTCGCCCGGGCATCGTTCAAGCTCGTCCTCACCTCACAGGAGGCGGGCGCTCTGGTGGGCCGCGACCCGAAGACGGTCGCCTCGCTGTGCGAGCTCGGTGTGATCCGGGCGTCGCGGGACAAGGTGGGCGGGCCGTGGCGGATTCCGCGGTCCTCGTTGGACGCGTGGGTCGCGGCGGGTCAGCCAATGGCGGTGTCGTCATGACGCGTGAGGAGGCGATGCACCGTCACCCCGCCGGCACCGCTCTCGAGGACGCCCGCGACCGGGAAGCGATGGCCGTCGGCAACAGCGGCCGGATGGATCGCCTGAACGAGAGGCACCACGCCTTCTCGACCGGTCCACGTGCGAGGTGGGCGAACGCCGTCGGCCCAGTCTCCATCGTCACCGTGCTGTTCGCTCTCGTGCTCTGGGGCTCGGTCGCCAGCGACTTCGGGAGGTGGCTGGCATGGGGATTCTGATCGTCCTCTACTGGTTCGCCGTCGCGTTCGCCATGATCTTCGCACTCAGCACCGGGTTCGGCCTCGCGTTCGGGTTCACACTGCGTGAGGCCCTGGCCGGGGCATTCTGGCAGGCGCTCATCATCAGCGTGGCCGGGGCGGCCCTGTTCGCCGCCATCTGGTTCGGCCTGGCCCTCATGGGGGCGCCGACATGGTGAATCCTCTCGACCGCTGCGCCGCCACAGAACCGGAGTTGTCCGACGAGGAGCTCGACGCCGCGCGCGAATGGCTATACGACGACTGGGCCTCTCGCGGCTGGTCCCGCGAAGACGCCGCCAAACACATCGACGACCAGCTCGCCATCGAGCAGGCCGACTACCTGCGCAACCACCCCACCACCTGAGCTGAGGACTTCACCATGCCCACATTCGTAGCGCCGTTCACCCGCCGTAACTACGGTCGCGGCCACGGCTACCGCGACGCCAACGGCCAGAAGGTCCCCGGCGTCACCACCATCCTGTCCAACGGCGTCCCCAAGCCCGCCCTCGTCGGCTGGGCCGCCAACACCACCGCCGGATACGCCGTCGACCACTGGGACGAGCTCGGCGACCTCACCCCCTCCAAGCGGCTCGACAAGCTCAAAGGCGCCCGATACGCCGACCTCGACGCCGCCGCCAAACGCGGAACCGAGGTCCACGCCCTCGCCGAGAAGCTCGTCGTCGGTCAAGAAGTCACCGTCCCTGACGAACTGGCCGGCCACGTCGACTCCTACGTCCGGTTCCTCGACGAATGGGACGTGCAAGCAGAGCTCGTCGAGTTCGTCGTCATGAGCCCGAAGTACGGGTACGCGGGCACCGCCGACCTGTACGCCACCATCGTCAACCCCGAAGACCCGGACACTCGCCTCCGAGCTCTGCTGGACATCAAGACCAGCCGGTCCGGGATCTTCGGCGAGACCGCCCTGCAGCTGTCCGCCTACCGGTTCGCCGAGCAGTGGGGATCCCTCGACGGGAAGAACGTGCAGGCCTCCCGCCCGGTAGATCTGGTCGCAGCGATCCACGTCCGCGCCGACGGCTACGACCTGATCCCGGTCCGCGCCGACGAGTCGACGTTCCTGCGGTTCCGGTACGTGCAGCAGGTCGCCGACTTCGCCGACCACTCCCGCGAGTACGTCCTCGACGCACTCGAGCCGCCCATGCAGGTCGCGTCGTGACCGGCGACCGGCGCCCGATCGCCGGGGTGGCGATGCACACCCACGGCGTGGAGGACAACCAGTCGATCCCGCCGGGCTTCATGACGACCGTCGAGCTCACCGGCGAGAACCGCGACCTGCTGACCTTCTACATCACCGCCCACCGGATCGGCCGCGACGAACTCGCCGAACTGCTGTCCATCGCCCACCAGGCGCTCACCCACGAGAATCGTCTCGAAACCGACCACAACCACGGAGGTTGTCGTGGGTGAGCGCTGGAAGAGTATCCCCGGCTACGAGGGCCTGTACGAGGTCAGTGACCACGGGCGCGTCCGATCCCTCCGCTACGGCCTCATGCGCACCTTCACCGGGTCGCACGGCTACCAGACCCTCACCCTCAGCGTCGGCGGCGTCCGCGAGTCCGTGCTCGTTCACCGCGCCGTCCTGGCCGCGTTCGTTGGCCCGGCGCCTGAGGGCGCGGACGGCTGCCACAACAACGGCGACCCGTCCGACAACCGACTGGCCAACCTCCGATGGGACAGCCGATCCGGGAACAACTACGACAAGCGGCGCCACGGCACCGACCACAACGTCAACATGACCCACTGCCCCGCCGGGCACCCCTACCAGGGCTGGAACCTCATCGTCGTTCCCGCTCGCCCATCCGCCCGCTACTGCCGCGCCTGTACATACGCACGCACCACTGCAAGGAGATCAGCATGAACAACCTGCCCGACACCACCTCCCCATTCGAGGTCGTTCCCGCCGCCACGCAGGCCCCCGCACCGTCACCCTGGGAGCAGCACGGTCACCACATGCGCGAGTGGTTCGACCTGTTCCAGGGCTCCTGGAAGGCCGCCGAAGTGCTCGCCGCTACCGACTTCGTCCCCGACGCCTGGAAGGGCAAGCCCCACAGCGTGGCCGCCGCCATGATGAAGGGCTACGAGATGGGCATCACCCCCATCGACGCCCTGGCCAACATGCACGTCATCAAGGGCAAAATCGGCTTCGCCGCCGAGTACATGCGCCGCCGGATCATCGAGTCCGGCCACGAGTACGTGATCGAGGAGTCGACCGAGACCCGATGCCGCATCCGTGCACGCCGCAAGGGCGGCGAGGAGTGGCAGCAGTTCACCTTCACCGCGGACCAGGCGAAGAAGGCCCGCATCGACCTCGGTTCGTACCCGGCCGACAAGCTGGTTGCCCGCGCGTCGTCGCGGATGTGTCGCTACATGTTCCCGGAGGTGCTCAACGGGTTCGCCCTGTCGGAGGATCTTGAGGATCTCGACGAGCCCGCTCCCGCCCCCGTTCAGGCGACGGCGCAGCGGTCGGCGCCGGCCGCGCGTAAGACGGCTCGCCGGTCTGCGCCGTCCCGCGCGGTCGAGTCGGCGAAGTCTCAGGCTCCTGCTCCGGCCGAGGAGGGTTCGGGGCAGGCCGTGTCCGCGGGGAT
>NZ_JAALDV010000505.1:0-3372 GCF_014145045.1 Dietzia sp. DQ12-76 | reverse complement strand
CGGCGCCACCGTCGTCCTGGCCGCCCGCCGGCGCGAGCGACTGGAGGCTCTCGCAGAGGAGCTCCGCGCGGCCGGTGGTGCGGCGTCGACGGTGGCGTGTGACGTCGCGGACCCCGAGTCGTGCGTCGCGATGGTCCGGTCTGCCGTGGAATCCCACGGGCGGATCGACATCCTGGTCAACAACGCCGGAGTCGGTACCGCGGTGCCCGCGCTCAAGGAGACACCCGAGCAGTTCCGGGGTGTGGTGGACGTGAACCTCCACGGCGCCTACTGGGCGGCCAAGGAGTGCGCGGCCGTCATGGAGCCGGGGTCGAGCATCGTCAACGTGGCCAGCGTCCTCGGACTGACCGCGGGATTCGCCCCGCAGGCCGCCTACTCCGCCTCGAAGGCCGCCGTCCTGGGGCTGACCCGGGACCTCGCGGCGCAGTGGGGGAGCCGGCGGGGGATCCGCGTCAACGCGCTCGCCCCAGGGTACTTCGCCTCGGAGATGACCGACGAGATCCCGGAGTCGATGCTCGCCGACATCACGGGGCGCACGATCTTCGGACGGTTGGGCCTGCAACCGGAGCTCGACTCCGCCCTTCTGTTCCTCGCCTCCGACGCCTCGTCGTTCGTCACCGGGTCGACTCTCACCGTCGACGGCGGCATGACCCTTCACTAGGAGGCGTGCCCTTTCACCAGGCGGCATGCCCCACAACACACCCCAGATCCAGGAGAGAGCACCATGGAATTCGCCCCCAGTCAGCGCAGCGTCGAGCTGCAGGAGAACATGTGGGAGTTCATGCGCGAGCATGTCTTCCCCGCCGAACCGGTATGGGCCGAGTACCTCCGCACCCACGGCGACCACGAGCACCCGCCCGTCATGGAGGACCTCAAGGCGGAGGCGCGCCGGCGGGGGCTGTGGAACCTCTTCCTGCCCGAGTGGTCCGGCATCTCCAATCTCGAGTTCGCCGCGGTCTCGGAGATCTCGGGCTGGTCGCCGGTGATCGCCCCGGAGGCCATCAACTCGCAGGCCCCCGACACGGGGAACATGGAGACCTTCCACCTGTTCGGGACCGACGAGCAGAAGGCGGCCTACCTCGAGCCGCTCAAGGAGGGCACGATCCGCTCGGCCTATGCCATGACCGAGCCGGACGTCGCCTCCTCGGACGCGACGAACGTCCAGACCGTCATCCGCCGCGAGGGTGACGAGTACGTGATCAACGGCCGCAAGTGGTGGATCACGGGAGTGGCGGACGAGCGATGCGAGATCTTCATCGTCATGGGCAAGACGGACTCCTCCGCCGAGACGCACCGTCAGCAGTCCATGGTGCTGGTGCCGCGGGGTACCCCGGGGCTGACCATCGAGCGAAACCTGCCGCTGTTCGGCTACCAGGACCAGCACGGCCACTGCGAGCTGGTCTTCTCGGACGTCCGCGTGCCGACGTCGAACCTGCTCGGCGAGGAGGGGGCCGGGTTCGCGATCGCCCAGGCGCGCCTCGGCCCGGGCCGGATCCACCACGCCATGCGTGCCATCGGGATGGCAGAGCGGGCGTTGGCCCTCATGGTCGACCGCGCCAAGTCCCGCCACGCCTTCGGCGGGTACCTGTCGGAACAGGGCGTAGTGCAGGAGCACATCGCCAACTCCCGCATCGAGATCGACCAGGCCCGCCTCCAGGTCCAGCACTGTGCCTGGATGATCGACACCGTCGGGGCCAAGGAGGCCCGGTTCGAGATCTCCGCCATCAAGGTGATCGCGCCACAGGTCGCCTGCACCGTGATCGACCGGGCGATCGAGATCTTCGGCGGGGCGGGGGTGTCCGACGACACGCCACTGGCGTACTTCTACGCCTGGGCGCGGGCCCTGAGGATCGTGGACGGGCCGGACGCCGTGCACCGCCGCACCATCGCGCGCGGCGAACTCCGGCGTACGCCGCCGTTCATCGGGTAACACTAGGAGTTTCCACCAGTTCCAGGTGGACCGAGTTGGAGGAATGCGGGATATGGGAGCAGTAATCGTCGAGGCCGTGCGCAGCGCGGTCGGCAAACGCAACGGTGGTCTGGCCGGCGTGCATCCGGCCGATCTGTCGGGCACGGTCCTGAACGCTCTGGTCGAGCGCGCCGGAATCGACCCCGGGGTCGTGGAGGACGTGATCTGGGGGTGCGTGACCCAGGCCGGTGAGCAGACCGGGGACATCGCACGCACAGCGGTTCTCTCGGCCGGCTGGCCCGAGACCGTCACGGGTGTGACCGTCGACCGCCAGTGCGGGTCGTCTCAACAGGCGCTGAGCTTCGCCGTCGCGGTCGTCGAGTCCGGCTACCACGACGTGGTGGTGGCCGGCGGTGTCGAATCCATGACCCGTCAGCCGATGGGCAGCTCCATCACCGGCGAGGGGATCCCGTACGGGCAGGACTTCCTCGATCGCTACGACGGCACCATGCCCAACCAGGGTGTCGGCGCCGAGATGATCGCCGAGCGATGGGGCCTGTCCCGCACGCAGCTCGACGAGTTCGCCGTGGCCTCGCACGAGAAGGCCGCTGCCGCCCAGGACGCCGGGTTCTTCGCCGGACACATCGTCCCGGTGACCACCCCGGACGGGGTCTTCGACGCCGATCAGGGAATCCGCCGGGGGAGCACGGTCGAGGGGTTGGCGGGGCTCAAGACCCCGTTCAAGTCCGACGGTGTGATCCACGCCGGCAACGCCTCGCAGATCTCGGACGGCTCCGCGGCGATCCTCGTCATGAGCGAGGAGGCCGCCGCCAGGTACGGCTGCACCCCGATCGCCCGGGTCCACACCGCCACTCTGGCGGGGGACGATCCGGTCATCATGCTCACGGCACCGATCCCGGCCACGGCCAAGGCTCTCGAGCGTTCCGGCCTGACCGTCGACGACATCGGTGTGTTCGAGGTCAACGAGGCCTTCGCCTCGGTCCCGATGGCGTGGCTCGCCGAGACCGGCGCCGACCCGGCCAGGCTCAACCCCAACGGTGGCGCGATCGCCCTCGGCCACCCGCTCGGCGGCTCCGGGGCCCGGATCTTCGCCGACCTCGTCCATCACATGAAGAACGAGGGCATCAAGTACGGCCTGCAGACGATGTGCGAGGGCGGTGGACAGGCCAACGCCACGATCATCGAGCTACTCTGACGGCCCTCGCATCACCAGCCGGCCCAAGCGTCCCCAGTAGGCCCTCACATCACGAGTCGGCGTGCATCCGCGGTCGGCGTGCAACTGCGGTCGGCGAGCATCCGCGCGAGCGGCTGACCGGGGACTCGCAGCCGCCCCCCGCGATGAACTCCAGCCTGCGCATCTGCGCACGCCAGACGCCATCGTCGGGGGCGGCTGCGCTGTGGGCGTACTCTCGCGCGTGCGGATGCCCGGCGAGGGGGCGTCG
>NZ_JAALDV010000504.1:0-1122 GCF_014145045.1 Dietzia sp. DQ12-76 | reverse complement strand
GCTAGCTGTGATGTCCAGGGAGGTTGGTCAGTCGGGTGATTGGTGGCTGGCCTCCGAGGGCGGAGTGGGCGCGATGATGATTGTAGAAGTGCAACCATTGCGGAAGTCGCTCGTTGCGGGCGTCGGTTGAGTCGTAGAACCGGGCGTAGGCCCATCCGTCGCCCAGGGTGCGGTGGAAGCGCTCGATTTTGCCGTTGGTCTGTGGGCGGTACGGGCGGGTTCGCTTGTGCGCGATTGCCAGGTCGGTGCAGGTGTCGCGCCAAGCGTGGGATCTGTAGGCCGAACCGTTGTCGGACAGGACCCGCTCGACGGTGACGCCACGGTCGGCGAACCAGGCCACGGCTCGTGTGAGCACTCCGGTCGCGGTGGGGGCCTTCTCGTCGGCATGGATCTCGGCGTAGGCCACCCGGGAGTGGTCATCGATGACCGTGTGCACGTAGGCCGTGCCGATCCGCGGCCGCGACTGGTGTCCGCGTTCGCCGGTTCGACGGGCGGTGGCGCGGCCGTTGAGTTGGCCTTGGGCTCTGCCGACGAAGCGGTGCCCGCCGCCGTCGGGGATGTTGCCGAACTTGGTCACATCGACGTGCAGTAGTGAGCCGGGCCGGGGGTGTTCGTAGCGGCGCAGTGGTTCACCGGTGACCCGGTCGATGCGCGAGAGTCGGTTGATCCGGCAGCGCACGAGGACGGCGTGCACGGTGGAGGCGGCGATGCCCAATCGGCCTGCGATCTGGACCGGCCCGAGCCGGTGGCGCCACCGCAATCGCACGATCGTGCGGACCATCACCGCACCGGTACGGTTCGGGCTCGTGCGGGGCCGTGAGCTGCGATCGGTCATGCCGGCCGGGCCCTGGGCGCGGTAGCGGTCGGCCCACTTCTTGGCGGTTCGGGGCGCGACCATGAACATCTTGGCCGCAGAGGCATAGGTCCAGTCGTTGTCGACGATGAGTCTTGCCAGCCGCAAACGGGTACGTGGGGTCAGGGTCGCGTTAGCGTGGGACACGAAGGCCTCCTGGTTGATGAAGCGAAGAACTAGACAGCTCCACTTCACAACCGGAGGCCTTCACCTGTCAGCCGAACTCACCATCGCGAGTCGGGACAACCTCCCTGGACATCACAGCTAGC
>NZ_JAALDV010000503.1:0-5507 GCF_014145045.1 Dietzia sp. DQ12-76 | reverse complement strand
TTACCCGTACCGGCCTGGACGGCCAGATGTTCGCCGGTGGCCAGGGCGTTGCCCACCGCCTCGGCCATGCGGACCTGTCCCGGCCGCTCGCTGCCGCCCAGGCTCTCGACCGCGGTGGCGAGCAGCTCGGAGACAGGGGGAAGCGAGTCGGTCACCCGGTCACCCTAGCGGCCCGGTGCGACGCCGGACACGGGGCCGGGCACCGGTGGATCAGCGTCACGGACCCGGCGGCACCACACGCACGGGGACCGCCGGCTCGCCCTCGCTCAACGCCAGGCCCTCCCACGGCAGCGTCACCATCGCTGCCTGGTGGAACGTCCGCGACTCCTCCAGGGACGGCAGGTCGGGGACGGGGGCGCCCTCGCGCATCAGGGGGACAATCAGATCCCTCTGCTCCAGTCCCGGTTCAGCGGTCACGGACCCCGCCCACGGTAGGAGCACCTCCTCGACCGCGGTGCCGGATCGTCGGTGGAGTCGGACGGCCCGCTTGGCGCCCGGCAGGGACTCCTTGTGGGTCGAGCGCTTGGCCACGGGGATGCCGTCCACCTCGACGAGCTTGTAGACCATCCCCGCGGTGGGGGCGCCCGAGCCGGTCACCAACCGGGTGCCCACCCCGTAGGCGTCGACGGGCTCGGCCCGCAGCGCCGCGATCGCGTACTCGTCCAGGTCCCCGGAGACCACGATGCGGGTCCCGTGGGCGCCCAGGGAGTCCAGTTGCACACGCACCTGCCGGGCCAGCATCCCGAGATCGCCCGAGTCGATGCGGACCCCGCCCAGCCCGGGCCCGGCCACCTCGATCGCCGTGGCCACGCCGCGGGTGATGTCGTACGTGTCCACCAGCAGGGTTGTGCTCACACCGAGGGTGGCGACCTGAGAGCGGAAGGCGGACGCTTCGTCCGGGCCGTCCGGACCGGTGTGCAGCAGAGTGAACGCGTGGGCC
Source organism: Dietzia sp. DQ12-76 (assembly GCF_014145045.1). NCBI lineage: Bacteria > Bacillati > Actinomycetota > Actinomycetes > Mycobacteriales > Dietziaceae > Dietzia > Dietzia sp. DQ12-76. The sequence goes on along the minus strand of NZ_JAALDV010000503.1, from coordinate 4,567 downwards.
GACGTGCCGGCGGAGGGGACCCCGTGCCGTCGGGTGGCCTCGACGTTCGAGGTGGAGGCGAACCCCGTGAGGTAGGAGGCGCGGGCCGCGGCCACTGCGGCCTCCTCGTGCGTGCGGCGTGAGCCCATCTCGATGATCGGGCGCCCGTCCGCCGCGGAGGTCATCCGCGCGGCGGCGGAGGCGATCGCGCTGTCGTGGTTGAGCACGGACAGCACCAGCGTCTCCAGCAGCACGCACTCGGCGAACCCGCCCCGGACGGTCAACACCGGGGATCCGGGGAAGAAGAGCTCCCCCTCGGGATACCCGTCCATCCGTCCGGTGAAACGGAAGTCCCGCAACCACCCGAGGGTCCGCTCGTCGAGCGAGTCGGCCACCGTCGCGAGCTCCTGTTCCCCGAAGCGGAAGTCCCGGAGTCGCTCCAGGAGCCGTCCGGTGCCGCCGACGACGCCGTACCGGCGACCGGCCGGCAGTCGCCGGGCGAACACCTCGAACACGCAGGGACGGTCGGCGGTGCCGTCGGCCAGCGCGCCGCTGATCATCGTGAGCTCGTACTTGTCCGTCAGCAGCGCGGTGGACGGACGGTCCGGCGGGTGAGGGGCGCGCGTCGGCGCGGTCGAGGTCACCCGGCCGACTCTACGGCGTGGCCGACCCGGCGGTAATCCGTATCCTTGGCCGTATGCACACCGTCACCGCACAGACCGCGGACGACCGGAGCGTCGTCCCCGTGATGGCGATGCCGTCGGCCGCGCCCGTGGAGGACACGGAGACCGAGCTCGACGCCGGGGTGGACAGTCCCTGGCTCACGGTCGTGTGGGACGACCCGGTCAACCTCATGAGCTACGTGACCTTCGTCTTCCAGCGGGTCTTCGGCTACAGCCGGGAAAAGGCACACGAGCTCATGCTCAAGGTCCACAACGACGGTCGCGCCGTGGTCTCCTCCGGCAGTCGCGACAAGGTGGAGAACGACGTGCGCAAGCTGCAGGAGGCCGGACTGTGGGCCACGATGCAGCGGGAGGCCTGAACCGGTGAAGGCCTGGCAGCGCAAGACCTCCCTCACCGGCCCGCGGGTCAAGGCGGTCATGGAGAGCCACGAGGTGCAGATCCTCCACGCCCTGGTGTCCAACATCGTCGACATGTTGGAGCAGCGGCGCGACTCCGCACCGCGGGACGAGCTGGCCGAGATCACCGGCATGCGCAGCGGACACTCCGAGCTCCCCGCCGAGGCCCCACTCGCCCGCCTGCTGCCGGATTTCCACCGTCCCGAGCCGGGGAGCGCCTCCGACGCGGACGCCGCGGCGGTGGCCCGCGCCCACAACTCGGGGATGCGCATGCTCCACGAACCGGAGATCATCGACGCCAAGCTCGCGGCGGCCTCGACGGTCCTGAGGTCGCTCCCGGCACGCGGGGGGACGGTCTCGCTCAGCCCCGAGCAGGCGCAGGCCTGGATGGGCTGTCTCAACGACGTGCGGCTCGGCCTGGGCGCGTTGCTGCTCGAGGCGGGGGCGGTGGACGGGGTCCCGGCCACGGACATCCCCGAGTACGTCGAGGAGGACGACCCGAGGTCGGCGCACCTGGACGTCTACCACTGGTTGACCTTCATGCAGGACTCCCTGTGTTCGGTTCTGACGGGGAAGTGAGGAGAGCACGGTGAATCCAGATCCACGCACGTTCCGGTCGGGGGGCGTCCAGGCCGCCCGGCCCGTCCCCCAGGGACCGCGCCGCTGGCCGGCGCTGATCCTGCTCTTCGCCTTTGTCGCGCTGATGTGGGTGGTCGAGGCGGCCGACCAGGTCATCCGGGCCGCTATCGGGCCACCCCAGACCCTCGACAACTACGGTGTCCGCCCCCTGAGCACCGACGGGTTGCCCGGAATCATCTTCCAACCCTTCCTCCACGGGGACTGGGCTCACCTCATCGGCAACTCGATCGCCCTGCTCGTGCTGGGCTCGATCATCGCGATGTCCGGGATCCGGCCCCTGATCAGCGTCACGCTCATCTCGTGGCTGGCCTCGGGTGTGGTGTCGTGGATCCTGGGCGGGGCAGGGACCGTCCACATCGGGGCGTCGGGGATCGTGTTCGGCTACATCTTCTACGTGATCGTCCGGGGACTGTTCTCCCGACGGATCCTGCATCTGCTGGTCGGGCTCGTCATCGGCTTCTATTACGGGCTCGAGGCGCTCGCCGGTCTGTCCCCGATGCTGGACGGCGTGTCCTGGCAGGGGCACCTCGGCGGAGCCATCGGCGGCGTGCTCTCGGCGTACGGGCTCAAGCGTGACCGCAGGCCACAGGCCGTCACCGCCGGACAGCCGGGGTGGAACTCCGGTCCGCGCAGGTGACGTCCCCGGACCCGCTGGCCCCGATCGGGGTCTTCGACTCCGGCGCGGGCGGACTCACCGTGGCCCGGGCGATCATGGACCAACTCCCCGACGAATCGCTGATCTACGTCGGGGACACCGCCAACGGGCCATACGGACCGCTGCCGCTGGCGCGGGTCCGCGAGCACGCCCTGGCGGTCGCGGACTCCCTCGTCGACCGGGGGGTCAAGGCTCTGGTGATCGCGTGCAACACCGCCTCGGCGGCGATGCTGCGGGACGCCCGTGAGCGCTACCCGGTTCCGGTGGTCGAGGTGATCCAGCCGGCGGCCAGGCGGGCGGTGGCCACCACGCGGTCGGGTCGCATCGGGGTGATCGCCACGCGCGCCACGGTCGCCTCCCTGGCCTACGACGACGCGGTGGCCGCCGCGACCGGCGTCGAGCTGACCTCGGTGGCGTGCCCGAAATTCGTCGAGTTCGTCGAGCGTGGCATCACCAGTGGTCGGCAGGTGCTGGGCCTGGCGGAGGCGTACCTCGCCCCGATCAGGGATGCCGACGTGGACACCCTGGTCCTGGGGTGCACCCATTACCCGCTGTTGTCCGGGGTGGTCCAGCTCGCGGTGGGCGATCACGTCACGTTGGTCTCCAGCGCCGAGGAGACCGCCAAGGACGTGGTGCGCGTCCTCACCTCCCAGGACCTCCTGCGACCCCACGACGCGCAGACCCCGGCCCTGCGGGAGTTCCTCGTGACCGGTGACCCGGACGGTTTCCGTCGGGTGGCGTCCCGGTTTCTCGGCCCCGACCTGGTGGCCGTCGGCCGCGCGGCCGCGGTGTGAATCCTCCCCACCGACGGACGCGGGACAGCCCTCGGGAGCACACCCCGGGCGGCGGCGGGCCGACCGTGGCACGATGGTGCCCATGCTTCTGACTGTCCTGGGTTGCTCGGGGAGTATCGGCGGACCCACCTCGCCGGCGTCCGGGTATCTGGTCGAGGTCGAAGGAATCGGGCCCGTCGTGATCGACATGGGGCCCGGGGTGTTGGGGGCTCTGCAGCGGTACATCTCGCCGGAGACCGCCACCGTTCTGCTGTCCCATCTCCACGCTGACCACTGCCTGGACGTCCCGGGCCTGATGGTGCTGCGGCGCTTCGGCCCCGAGGCGGAGCACGCGGTCCGCATGCCGCTCATCGGCCCGTCCGGGACCGCCTACCGGATCGGGGTCGCCTCATCGGAGGAGCCCGGCGCCGTGGACGATCTCTCGGACACGTTCGAGGTGGGATCGTGGGAGGTCACCCCGGACATGGAGTTGAGGCGCGAGGACGACGAGGTGGCCCTGCGTGTGCGAGCCGACCGGGTAGATCACCCGCCGGAGTCCTACGGGCTGAGGCTGACCTCGGCGTCCGGTCGCGTCCTGGCCTACAGCGGCGACACCGCCTACTGCGAGGCGCTGATCGAGCTCGCGGCGGGGGCGGATGTGTTCCTCTGCGAGGCCTCCTGGACAGACGAGGAGGGTCGTCCACCGGGCATCCACATGTCCGGTGCCGAGGCGGGTCGCACCGCCCGTCTCGCCGGGGTGGGGCGTCTGGTGCTCACCCACATCCCGCCGTGGACGGACAGCGAGGCCGTGCGCGCCGAGGCCGCCGCGGAGTTCGACGGCGAGGTCATGCTGGCGGAACCGGATCTGCGACTCGAGGTCTAGCCACCCGGGTCCTCGCAGGAGAGCTACCCGGTCGACGGACGGCGGTGGCCGCTAGGATCGGCGGGCGTGACCTCATCTACTGACGGCAGAACAGACGGACGCGCGGACGGCGACCTCCGCGACGTGACCCTCACGCGGGGATTCACCTCGCACCCGGCCGGATCGGTTCTCGTGACCTTCGGTCAGACCCGGGTCATGTGCACGGCGAGCGTGACCGAGGGCGTGCCGCGCTGGCGCAAGGGGTCGGGCCTGGGATGGTTGACCGCGGAATACGCGATGCTGCCGGCCGCGACCCACGAGCGCTCGGGGCGCGAGTCGGTCCGCGGCAAGGTGGGTGGACGCACCCACGAGATCAGCCGCCTGGTCGGCCGGTCCCTGCGCGCCTGCATCGACCTGTCAGCACTGGGGGAGAACACCATCGCGTTGGACTGCGACGTGCTCCAGGCGGACGGCGGCACCCGCACCGCCGCGATCACCGGGGCCTACGTCGCGCTCGCGGACGCGGTGACCTGGCTGGCGGCCAAGGGCGCCGTCACCGGGAACCCCCTGACGTGTGCTG
>NZ_JAALDV010000502.1:0-1988 GCF_014145045.1 Dietzia sp. DQ12-76 | reverse complement strand
CGGGGCAGGGCCCGCAGGCCGCGGCGGACACGGTGCTCCTCACCGCGCTCGCGGCGGCGGCCGCGGTGTGGGCCGCGAGGGAGACCCGAACCGTCATGCGGAGTTTCGACGAGCCTCCCCCGCGGTTCACCCACCGGCTTCTCCCGCGGGGGATCGTGAACGCGTCCCCGGCTCGAGAGGAGTGAGACGTGACGGTCCCCGCGACCACACATCCGAGGTCCACGGTGTCCACCGGGAGCAGGGTCGTCGCCCACCGGGGGGCGTCGGCCGAGTATCCGGAACTCACGCTCGTCGCCTATGAGAAAGCCCTCGAACAGGGCGCGACGGCGCTCGAGGTGGATGTACGGCTCACCGCGGACGGAGTCCCCGTGCTCCTCCATGACCCGCGGACCGCACGCGTGGCGGACCGCGACCTGTGGGTCCACTCCACCACTCTCGACGAGTTGTCGACCCTCGACCTCGGCTCCTGGCACCCGGTGCACCGCAGGTCCGAGCCGCTTCTCACCCTGCGCAGTCTTCTCGTCATGGCCGAGGCGTACCCGCACGTGAAGTTGTTCCTGGAGACCAAGCACCCCGTGCCCACCGGTGGTCGGGTCGAGGTCGCGCTCCGGGACGAGCTGAGGTACTTCGGGCTGGATCGCCCCGCCTCGCACGCCGAGTCCCGGGCGCTCATGATGAGCTTCTCCGTGATGGCGGTACGACGGTTCCGGCAGTTGGCCCCGCAGGTTCCGACGGTGCAGCTGCGCGAGCGGGGCAACGTCCTCAAGTCGTGGCCGGCCGAGGGGTTCGGCGCCCAGTTGATGGGCCCCAGCATCGGGGCACTCCGTGCGCGTCCCTGGCTGGTCGACTACTGGAGGTCGCGGGGGATGGGCACCTACTGCTGGACCGTCGACGACCCGGCCGACATGCTCCTGTGTCGCGACCTCGGCGTGGAGTGGGTGGCGACCAACGTCCCGTCACGTGCCCGAGCCGTCCTGGACGGGCCCGCCCGCAGTTCCTGACCCGCCGGACGGGCCGCGCTGACGCACCGTATCGTTGTGCCCGTGGGTAGACGTCAGCGCCATAATGAGCCCAAGTCCGGCGGCAACCGCCAGGCCAAGATCGCCGCTCGCGCGGCCGAGCGTGAGGAACTGAGCACCCAGCCCAGGCCTTTCGCGGGGTTCGCGGGGGAGTGCGACATGGTCGCCATGCGCGAGTTCGTTCCGTCGGCGACCGCGCGGCTGACCACCAGTAGCCAGAAGCGCGAGATCACCCTGGCGACCGTCCTGCCCGGCGCCATCGCCGGACTGGTGCGTGACGAGGAGCTGGGCGGCGAGGCCATGGTGGGTCTGCAGGTCCAGGTCCACGGGCCCGATCCGGCGGCCGACCTGGCGTACGCGGTGGACTGGGCCTCTCGCGCAGGGGGCGGTGAGACGCTGAACACCTCCCATCCGGACGAGTCCACCCCGGCGTTGGAGGACGTCGTGGTCAAGGACGCGCCGCTGGAGATCGTGGTGCACGGAGACTTCTCGTGGTGGCTCGCCGAGGGAGCCCAGGTCCGTCCCGAGATCGCGCAGGCGATCAAGAACGCCGACGAGGTCATGATGCCCTCGGCCCGGGTCGCGGCGGACGGCATCGAGGCCGCCTGGTGGGTCGACGCGGGCGAGAAGGCCCACATCCGGTGGGTGCGGCCGGAGGACGAGGACGCGCTGTTCGAGGCCCTCGCGCGCGTGCACTCCGCCGGCGGCCTCCACCTGGGCGATGGGTCGCGTTTCGCGGGGTCCTTCCGCACCCACGGGGTGCTCGTGCCGGTGTTCGACCTGGACCCGGAGATGCACCACCAGGAGTGGGCGCCGGGACTACTCGAACTCGACGCGCGACTGGCTGAGGCGTTGGCGAAGGACGGCCCGCTCAGCTCCGACGAGCGCGCCTCGCGGGACGGTCTCCGGGCACGCCAGGTCACCCTGCGCTGACCGGGCGCCGATCCCAGACCGGCACGGACCCCCGGT
>NZ_JAALDV010000501.1:0-1117 GCF_014145045.1 Dietzia sp. DQ12-76 | reverse complement strand
GTGGAAGAACGGATCCGGCTGGCCGGGCTCGACCTGCGGGTCGGTGGCGAGGAGCGCCGAACCGACCGCGCAGCCGGCGGCGTCCCGGACGATCGACCCCTCGGCCGAGGCGGTGTCGAGCCGCGAGACCGCCCAGACCGAAACCGGATAGGCGAGGCCGCACAGGAGGGTGGCGAGGGCGACGACGACGAGGGCCGGCCGCAGCTGGCGCAGAGCAGTGGTGAGAGTGGACATGAGTCACGCGATCCCGGGGAGGTGTCGGACGAGCAGGTCGATGAGCCAGATCCCGAGGAACGGCGCGATCACGCCGCCGACCCCGTAGATCAGCAAGTTGCGCCGCAGCAGCGACGCGGCGGAGGCCGCCCGGTACCTCACGCCCCGGAGGGCGAGCGGGACCAGCAGCACGATGACTATCGCGTTGAAGATCACCGCGGACAAGATCGCCGACTCGGGGCTCGCGAGCCCCATGACGTTGAGCCTGTCCAGCTGCGGGAAGATCCCCACGAACAGCGCCGGCAGAATGGCGAAGTACTTGGCCAGGTCGTTGGCCAGCGAGAACGTGGTGAGCGCGCCGCGGGTGATGAGCAACTGTTTGCCGATGCCCACGATGTCGATGAGTTTGGTGGGGTCCGAATCCAGATCCACCATGTTGCCGGCCTCCTTGGCGGCCGTGGTGCCCGAGTTCATGGCCACGCCGACGTCGGCCTGGGCCAGGGCGGGGGCGTCGTTGGTGCCGTCACCGGTCATCGCGACCAGGCGCCCCCCGGTCTGCTCGGCGCGGATCCGCGCGATCTTGTCGTCCGGGGTGGCCTCGGCCAGGTAGTCGTCGACCCCCGCCTCGGCGGCGATGGCCGCGGCGGTGAGCGGGTTGTCCCCGGTGATCATGACGGTGCGGATCCCCATGGCCCGCAGTTCGGCGAAACGCTCGCGCATTCCGGGCTTGACCACGTCCGAGAGCTCGACGGTCCCGAGGACCCGGGGTGCGCTGGCCGGAATCAGCTCGCCGCCCTCGTCGTCGCCGGTCTTCGTCGCATCCCCGGCCCCGTTGGCGCGGACCGTCATCTCGGCCACCACCAGCGGCGTGGCCCCGCGCCGGGCGATGCGTTCGACGGACTCC
>NZ_JAALDV010000500.1:0-7722 GCF_014145045.1 Dietzia sp. DQ12-76 | reverse complement strand
CGCCGGGCGTGGGAACGCCCCTCCCGGCCTCCTCGCAGAACCGCATCACCCCCTCGGCGGCCGCGAGACCGAACGCGGAGCCTCCGGTGAGGACGACGGCGTCGACGGAGGCCACCGCCTTGTCCGGCGAGAGTGCGTCGAGGTCGCGGGTCGCCGGCGCGCCACCCCGCACCTCGCGCGATGCCACCGACCCCTCGGGGAGCAGCACCACGGTGCACCCCGTCAACGCGGAAGGATCCGTCCAGTGGCCGATCGCGACTCCGGGCAGTCTCATCTGGGGTGAGCGGGGCTCCATCGCGCAAAAGTAGCGTGTCGACCCCGGCAAAAGGAACCCTCAGTCCGCGGAACCCTTCTGCCAGGTGCTCCACGGGACCGCCCAGTCCCCGTTCTGGTGGACCTGCTGTTCCGGGCCACCGGTGTTCCGGACCTCGACGATGTCTCCGGCCACCGCCTGGTCGAAGTACCAGGCGGCGTCATCGGGGGACAGGTTGAGGCATCCGTGCGAGACGTTGGTGTTGCCCTGCGCCCACATCGACGAGGCGAGAGCGTGGAAGTAGATGCCCTCGTTGGTCAGGCGCACCCCGTGGTCGACCGTCACCCGGTACCCGACGTCGAGCGGTAGACCGTAGGTCGAGGAGTCCATGAGCACCGTGCTGGCCTTGTCGAGGACGGTGTAGACACCCCGCTGGGTCCAGAAGTGCATGCTCACGCCGTTATGGGTCGCCCAGCCGCCCTTGCCCATCGACGTGGGCATCGTCTTGACCAGTTGCTGGTTGTGGAACACCGAGACCGTCTTGGTGTCGTCGTCCGCGATGGCCACCCGGCGGTCACCGATGGCGAAGTCGACCTCCGCGCCCTCTCCACCCCACTGGCCGCCGCCGAGGTTCCTGCCCTCGGTGTCCAGATCCACGCTCACCCGGGTGCCGGTCTCGTAGTAGTCCCGGGGCCGCCAGTGCGCGGTGGCGTCGTCGAGCCAGAACCAGTTGCCCTCGACCGCCGGTTCCGTCGTGACCGTCATGTACTTCTCGACGGTCTCCCTGTCCGCGACCGGCTGATCGAATCTCGCCGCCACGATGATGCCGACGCCGTACTCGCGATCCGACTCCAGGGCGCCACCGCCCGGGGTGACCAGGCTGGGGGTGACGATGGCCTGTGGGGTGGCCATGGTGAAGGTGCGCGAGTCGGTCCGCGGGCCGCCCGTCGCTCCGCGGTAGGTGATATCCAGCGTGTAGGTGCGCCCGTATCCGAGGGTGACAGCGGGTTCCCACGACGTCGCGTCCTGCGACAGCTCGCCCTCGATCTCCTTGCCCGCGTCGTTGGTCAGCACCACCTCGCTGAGCGAACCGTTCTCCACCCGGGCGCGGACGCCGTCCACCACGGCCACGTCCGTCGCGCCGTCCGCCGGGGTGACCTGCAGGGTCGCCGGAACCGGCGCCTCCGAGGTCTCGGTCGGGGTGGTCTCGCCCGCGGACCCCGTGGGCACGGGGATGGTGCATCCGGTCGCGACGAGCAGGAGGGCCAGGAGCCCGGCGAGGAGGACGAAGGGCGCCTGAGACGCCGAGGGCGTGAGCGACCCGGACCGGGACAAGGACATGCGTGACTCCGAGGGCATTGCTGGGGATTCACCGGTGAGTACCGGCTTATGAGCACATGATGCACACAGGGTCCGACAGGACGCGAACCCACACGGGCGCCCACGGCGTGTCGTTGTGGAGTTGTGACCGGATCGGGCCGGACAGTGACCGGGAAGTGATCTGCGACTCACACGACGGCGGGGTGGAGGAGTACAACGGAGGCCATGAGTATCGAACGCCCTGTGACCATCATCGGCGGACACGGCAAGGTGGCGCTCCGCGCGGCCCGGATCCTGGCGGGGGCGGGCGCCGAGGTGTACTCGGTGATCCGGAATCCGGACCAGGCCGACGACATCCGGGAGGTGGGCGCGACCCCTGTCGTCGCGGATGTCGAGACGCTCGACGTCGAGGGATTGCGGGAGGTGCTCCGCGGCAGCGGTTCGGTGGTGTGGGCCGCCGGAGCGGGTGGCGGAGACGCCGATCGCACCTACGCCGTCGACCGCGACGCCGCGATCCGATCCATGGACGCCTCCGTGCAGGAGGGGGTCGAGCGCTACGTCATGATCTCCTACGACGGGGCCGGACCCGAGCACGGCGTGCCCGAGGGCGATTCGTTCTACCCCTACGCGCAGGCCAAGGCCGACGCCGATGCCCACCTGCGGGATTCGGAACTGCAGTGGACCATCCTCGGCCCGGGGAAGCTCACGGATGACGCCGGCGGGGAGTCGATCGGCGTGGGTGCCGAGAAGCGCGAGGACAGGGCCACCAGCCGGGACGTCGTGGCCGCCGTCACCGCGGCCGTCCTGCGCAGGCCGGACACCATCGGTCGCACCATCGAGTTCTCCGACGGCCCCACCCCCATAGGCGAGGCCCTCACCAGGGAGTGAGTAGCGGGGGGCCTCGCGGCGTGGCCGGTCCGAGCGGTGGGCAGGGGCCGCACCGGTTGGGGGCGCGGTTATCCTCGTCGGGTGCGGATCCTGGTGGGCGGCTCGTGGATCACCGTGACCTGCGCTCTCATCACCGCGCTGTGGAGTGTCCCGCAGTTCGTCGCGACCGGGACCGTCACGCTCAGCTCGCACCCCTTGTTCGTGGTCATGTTCCTGTTCCCCTCGCAGATCGGGGTTCCGGTCTGTCTTCTCGTGGCCTTGAACTCGGTGTTGCTGCTGTCCCGTGGCCGTCTGGTCACCACCCCGCGTCGACTCCTCGCCGGTGGCCAGATGCTCACGGTGACGCTGCTGGGCGTCTGCGCGCTGCTGCTGGTCCTGCCCACCACGTTCGGGCGGGAGTTCATCCTGATGGCGCTGGCCTTCCAGGTGGGCCAGGTGGTGGTGGCCGTGGGGCTCGCCCTGCATCTCCATCGACGCCGGGGACTGCGTCGTCACCCCGAGACGGACGAGCCGAACCCGCCGGTGCACCTCGAGACGTGATCCGGTGCGTCGGTTCCGGCGCGACGGGTGTGCTGACACTATGGGGCCATGCGTGCCATTCACATCTCATCCCATGACGGACCCGCCGCCCTGGAGGTCGTGGATCTCCCCGAGCCGGAGCCGGGAGCGGTCCTCATCGACGTCCACGCCTCGGGGGTGACCTTCCCCGAGGTCCTCCAGACCCGCGGGAAGTACCAGATCTCGCCGCCGCTGCCGTTCGTGCCCGGATCGGAGGTGGCGGGTGTGGTCCGTTCCGCCCCCGAGGGGTCGGGATTCGCCGCCGGCGACCGCGTGTGCGCCTTCCCCGGCCTCGGAGGGTTCGCCGAGGTGGTCTCCACCGACCCCGCCCAGGTGTTCCGGCTCCCCGATTCGATGACCTTCGCCCAGGGCGCGTCCATTCCGATGAACGTCCTCACCGTGCACTTCGCCCTGGCGCACCGCGGCCGACTCGAGCCCGGGGAGACGGTTCTCGTGCACGGCGCGGGTGGCGGTATCGGCATCGCGGCCACCCAGTTCGCCGTGGCATCCGGTGCCCGCGTGATCGCGGTCGCCTCCTCCGAGGAGAAGCGGGAGCTGGCGCTCAGGGCCGGAGCGTCCGACGCCATCGCCCCCGAGGGTTTCAAGGACGCCGTGAAGGAGCTCACCGGCGGCAAGGGCGTGGACATCGTGGTGGACCCCGTGGGAGGCGACCGGTTCACCGATTCCATCCGGTCCCTCGGGCAGGAGGGGCGGATCCTCGTGATCGGCTTCACCGGTGGCGAGATCCCCACGGTCAAGGTCAACCGCCTGCTGCTCGGCAACAAGAGCGCCGTGGGGGTGGGATGGGGCGAGTACTGGATGAGCAACCCCGGATACCTGCAGAAACAGTGGGCCGAGGTGGAGCCTCTGTTGGCCGCGGGGAAGCTCGACCCGCTCGTGGGCGTCGAGCTCCCGCTGGACAAGGCGTCCGAGGCTCTGGAACTCATGGACGGCCGCGGCGCGGTGGGCAAGATCGTCCTCACCACCGGGCGCTGAGAGTCCCGCGGTCTCAGGGCGCGAGCGCCCGCAGCCTGCGCCCGGCCTCCGACAGCACCTCGGGTCGTTTGCAGAACGCGAACCGCACCAGATGCGACCACTCGGCGGAGTAGGTATCGGTGAACGGCGCGAACGGAACCGCCGCCACGCCGACCTTCTCGGGCAGTTCCAGGCACCACGACGCGGCGTCGGTGACGCCGAGCGGCCGGGGGTCCGCGGTGAGGAAATAGGTCCCCTGGGTCACGGCGAGATCCACTCCGATCCCGGTGAGTATCCCCACGAGCTGGTCCCGCCTGTCCTGCATCTGCGCCCGCAGCGCCCGGATCCACTCGTCCTCGTGGCTCAGGGCGTGCGCGACGGCGAGTTGCAACGGGGTACCGGCGGTGTAGCTCATGTACTGTTTGGCGGCCCGGACACCCGCGACCAACCCGGCCGGGCCGGTCACCCACCCGATCTTCCAGCCCGTGCAGTTGAGCATCTTGCCGGCGCTCGAGATCCGCAGGGTGCGCTCGGCCATGCCCGGCAGGGTGGCGATGGAGACGTGCTCGGTGTCGTCGTACGTCAGGTGTTCGTAGACCTCGTCCGAGATCGCGATCGCGTCGAACTCGCGGCACAGGGCCGCGATCTGCTCGAGATCCTCCCGGGGCAGCACCGCACCGGTGGGGTTGTGCGGAGAGTTGACCAGCACCGCCCGGGTCCGCGGGGAGAACGCCGCCCGCAGGGAGTCCACGTCGAGGCGGAAACGGTCGTCCGAGCGGACCATCCGCGCGGGGCGCCGGGTGGCCCCGGCCATCGCGACGGTGGCGGCGTAGGAGTCGTAGGACGGTTCGATCACCACCACCTCGTCGTGGGGTTCCACCAGGCCGAGCACCGCACCGGCGATCGCCTCGGTCGCGCCGACCGTCACCAGTACCTCGGTGTCCGGATCGTGGACCAGCCCCGTGTGCCCGGTCTCGTGCGTGACGATCGCGTGCCGGAGCTCGGGTACCCCCGTCCCGGGTGGGTACTGGTTGTGTCCCTCCCGCATGGCGCGCACCGCGGCCTCGATCATCGACGGGGGGCCGTCGGTGTCCGGGAAGCCCTGTCCCAGGTTGACGGCCCCGAACCGCACAGCGAGCTGGGTGACCTCGGAGAAGATCGTGGTGGCGTGGGGCAGGAGGCGTCGGACGGTCATGGAACGCAGCCTAGGTCGGTCGTGGCCGCCCGATACGATGGGCCACATGACCGAGCACCCCGCCGCAGCATCCGTCACCGTCGGACCGTGCACGCAGCGCCGTACCGTCCTGGCCGCTCTCCCCGGGATCATCCTGCTGCCGGGGATCGCCTCGGCCTGCGGGATGACGCAACCCGCGGAGCCTGCCTCGACCGTGCAGCAGACGACCGAGGTGCAGGCCAGCACCATGCCCGCGTCGGACGTGCCCGTCGGGACCGCCAAGCAGGTCAAGTCGGGGGACTCCACGGTGATCGTCGCGCAGCCCACCGAGGGGGAGTTCGTCGCGTACTCCGCCCGCTGCACCCACCAGGGTGGGACCGTTCAGGTGGTCCGCGACCTGCACCTGCGCTGCCCACTCCACGGCGCGGAGTACGACGCCACCGACGGCCGCAACACCCTCGCTCCGGCACCGCGACCCCTCGACGTGGTCCCGGTGACCGAGGCGAACGGCCAACTGACGATCGGCTGAGCCACGCCCCCGCCCGGGGTGGCACCGGTGACCGCGCCCACCTCACGTCGGCAAGAGAGTCCCGCCCCCATCGGCCGGGTGAGGACGCGCCGAACGCCCTTCTCGACGCCGGCCGGAGTTGCAGCGTCGCAGCGGGGAGGAGTACAACGGGAACACGTTCTCAGGGCGGGGTGAGATTCCCCACCGGCGGTGATGTCACCGGCCCCATGGTCGGCGGCGAGCCCGCGAGCGCCCCGCACACGCGGTGCGGCCAGGCGACATGCCCGGCCGGACCGCGTTCGCGGGGGTCAGCAGACCCGGTGTGATCCCGGGGCCGACGGTCATAGTCCGGATGGAAGAGAACAGCGTGTCCCCCGAGGGACCGCGGCTCGGCCGTGGAACCGTGGGCGATGCGGCATACGCCCTGGGCCGTGGAGTGCCGAGCCCGTGAAAGGGGCACACGATGAGCCTTCTCGTCTCATTCCTCGACGCGCAGGTGTTGATCGGCGGAGTACCGATCCTGTGGCGCGAGATCATCGGCAACGTCTTCGGGTTGGCCGCCGCGATCGGCGGGATGCGCCGAGTGGTATGGGCCTGGCCGGTGGGGATCGTCGGCAATCTCACGCTTCTCACGGTCTTCCTCGGAGGTGTCTTCCACACCCCGCAGGACGTCGATCTCTACGGTCAGGCCGGCCGCCAGGTCATGTTCCTCGCCGTGGGGATCTACGGCTGGTGGCGCTGGTCGCGGGACCGGCGGGCCAGCGCGGCTCTGCCGGGGCAGGCGGGAGTCGAGGCGGTCGCGGTCCATCCGCACTGGGCCACGGGCCGGCAACGGGCGGGACTCGTCGTCGGGATGATCTCCGGCACCCTGGTCTTCGGGTGGGTCTTCTCCGAGCTCGGATCGTGGGGCCCGTGGGCGGACGCGTGGATCTTCACCGGGTCGATCCTGGCCACCTACGGCATGGCCCGGGGCTGGACGGAGTTCTGGCTGCTGTGGATCGGCGTCGACATCGTGGGTGTCCCATTGCTCCTCAAGGCCGGGTACTACCCGTCAGCGGCCTTGTACCTGGTGTACGGGGCGTTCGTCGTCTGGGGGTTCGTGGTGTGGTGGCGCGTCGACCTGGCCGCCCGGGTGCGGGAGTCCTCTGAGGGGCATCGGTCGGATCAGGTGGCCGTCGCCTGACGCGGTCAGCGGACCTTCGATGAGGGCCGCGCGGTTCCCGTCTCAGGTGCCCCGCGTGACGCACGCCTCGGCCGCACCGAGGCCACGACGATCAACGACAGCGCCGCGAGTGCGAAGCCGAGGCCGCGGAAGTCGATCCACGCGAACACCAGGCCCGAGAGCAGGCCACCCGCCGCACCGGACAGCGCCACCGCCACGTCGGCCTGCCCCTGGACGGTGGCGCGGACCGAGAGCGGCACGGACGTGGTGAGGACCGTGGTCCCGGCGACCAGTCCGAGGCTCCATCCGAGCCCGAGGAGGATCAAGGCCGTGGTGACCAGCACGGTCGACTGCGGCGGGGAGACCGCGGCGAGGACGCCAGAGGTCAGCAGCACCAGGCCTGCCGAGACGGCCACGAGGCGCGTGCCGAACCTGTCCACCAGGTAACCGGACAGCGGGGCCGGCAGGAACATCGCCGCCACGTGAAGGGAGATCACCAGCCCCACCACGGTCACCGCGTGATCGTGCGCGCGCATGTGGACCGGTGTCATGGTCATGAGCCCGACCATGACGAACTGCGTCAGGGCCATCACCGCCACCCCGGTGAGCACGTCCCCGGTCCAGATGCGGGAGGGTGCGGCCGGCTCGGGGGAGGAGACGACCGCGGGGGCCGGTGACGGGAACGACGACGAGGCTGTCGCCGAGTCCGGCCCCACCGTCGCCCGCCGCCGCGCCTCGAGCAGCGGATCGGGACGCAGCAGCAGTGAGATGACCAGTGCCGCTCCACCGTAGGCCGCGGCGGCGAGGAGGAACGGACCGGACAAAGGGAGCAGGCCCAGCGACTCGGCGACCGCTCCCGTCGGCCCCACGAGGTTGGGCCCCGC
>NZ_JAALDV010000499.1:1428-7498 GCF_014145045.1 Dietzia sp. DQ12-76 | reverse complement strand
GCTCGGGGAGTCCGGACTCGACGTGCGGCCGCGCCCGCGGGTCGGCGTGGTGGCCACGGGCTCCGAACTCGTCGCACCGGGCAGGCCCCTGGAGCCGGGACAGATCTGGGAGTCCAACTCGCTCACACTCGGCGCGGCGCTGCGAGCCTGCGGGTGCGAGGTCACCGCGACGGTCATCAGCAGTGACGAGCGGGACGACTTCACCGCGGCACTGGACGTCGCCACCGGGGACGCCGACCTCGTGGTGACCGTCGGGGCGGTGTCCATGGGGGACGCCGAGGTGGTGCGTCAGGTCCTGGCGGACCGCGAGGGGGCCCGCTTCGCCCCTGTCGCCATGCAGCCCGGGGGCCCGCAGGGCCTCTCGTCGTGGCGGGACACGCCGGTGGTGTGCCTGCCGGGCAATCCGGTGAGCGCGCTCGTGTCGTTCGTGGTACTCCTGCGTCCGATTGTCCTCGAGGCCGTGGGTCGCGTGCCCGTGCAGACCAGCCGGGCCCTGCTGTCGCGCGACGTGACCTCTCCCGCCGGTAAGGCGCAGTACCTGCGAGCGGCGCTCCTGCCCGGTTCCGCCGGCAGCATGTCAGGGCCGCCCACCGCCGAACCGGTCTCGGGCCCGGGTTCGCACCTGGTCGCCTCGATGGCGCGGGCCGACGTGCTGATCGAGATCCCCGCCGACGTGACCTCACTGGCGGCGGGGGACGAGGTCGTCACCATCCCCTTGTAACCGATCGAGCCCTTGTGACCGATCGAGCACACCCCGGCCTCTGTTCGCACCGCGGTGTCCCGCACATGTGGACGGGCCCGCTTCTCACGGTCGGCGAGAAGCGGGCCCGGTGGTCACACACCCGGACGGGTCAGTACCAGTGTTTGCGTCCACCGACCGCCCGGCCGGCTGCTCCGAGCACGTAGAGGATTACCCCGATCGCCACGAGAACCAGGCCGATCGTCCAGAGAATCGGGATGTCCAACAGGAATCCGAGGATTAACAGAATCGCACCGAGAATGATCATTGAGTCGTCCTTTCACAGTGACATGACATGGAGCGACGAGCGTATATCGGGCCGTGCCGAACCACGACCGGTCGCGGAGGCTCAGGCCACGCTGTCGAGAGCCTGTTGCCAGAAGTCGGCCTCCAACCGGGTGGCCGTGGAGAACACCCCGGTGAGCTCGTCGAGACGTCGCTCGCTGAGTCCGCCCGCGGCCAGCTGATCGAGCTGGGCGATCGCCGCAGCCGACGCCGCGGTGAACTCTGCGCCCGAGTACTCGGCGATCCATTCGGCGTACGGATGCTCGGTCACCCCACCGCCACTGCCGCTCACGTCGCGGTGGTCGGCGAGGCGAGGCTGCACCAGCGCCCCGATCTCGGCGTACCCGATGGTGCACGGCGCCAGCGCCACGTGCAGGTCGAGCAGGTCTCCGGACATGCCCGCGTCCAGGACGTAGCGGGTGTAGGCGACGGTGGCCTGCTTCTCGGCGGCGGCCTCGAGCTCCGCGCGCGGAATGCCCCACCGCTCGGTCAACCGCAGATGGAGCGCGGTCTCGGCGATGATGGCCCCCGTGGCCTGATGGGCGGCCGTGATGTCGGCCAGCGTGCGACTCTTGAACGCGGCCAGTGCGTTGGCACGGGCGAACTGCACCAGGAAGTGGAAGTCCTGGATCAGGTAGTCGCGGAACACGTCGATCGGCAGCGTTCCTTCTCCGAGCTTCTCCACGAACTCGTGCCGGATGTAGGCCTCCCACTCGGGGCGGCAGCGGTCCTTGAGGGTCTCGAACAGGGTCATTTCGGCTCTCCTCGGGTGAGTGTCGGGATGCTGAGCAGTCCGCTCGGTCGGTGTGCGGATCGTCGCGCTCGACGCCGGGGCCAGCCACCGCACCCCGCCGAGCCGGTCCTCTCTGCACCGTGCCGCCGGCACCCCCAGCCTGCCATTCGGCCCGAGTGGCGCCGCCGATGCCCATGCGTCCTGATCGGTCACGATCCGTGAATATGGGGCACAATCCGTGGAACCCGGTCGCGATCCGGGAGGTGCGCACTCGGCAGATGCCTCACGGAACTCGCTCGATCTGCCCGGCCCGCCGGGCGCGACTGGGCGGGACCCCCTCCCACCGAATGAACGTCCTGGTGAAGGTCGCGGTCTCGGAGTACCCGAGTTCGCGCGCCACCTCCGACACCGGCACGCGGAGCGCCAACAGCTCGAGCGCCCGATGATGCCTCACCTCGTCGAGCAGCCGCCGGAACGAGGTCCCCTCCGCGGCCAGCCGGCGACGCAGGGTGCGGACGTCGATGTGCAGCTCACCTGCCACCTCCGTCATGGACGGCCACGTCTCGCGCTCGTGACGTAGGCGGCTGCGGACCTGACCCGCGACGCCCACGCGCGCCAGCCGGTCGTCGAGCAGTTCGCGACACTGCCTCTCGAAGAGCTTCGCCGTGTTCTCGTCGCCCTGGGGCAGCCGCGCGTCCAGCCGCTCCCGGGTGATGGCCAGTCGGTTCCGCTCGGCGTATGGCCGGACCTCGTCGACGGTCAACCCCCACGACTCACCGAGGATCACGGCACTCTCCGGGCCGAGGGTCGTCTCGAGCCCGGTGATCCCCACGTCGATCTGAGCCCCACGGAGCGCCGCGGCCAGGCCCGCCAGGTCACGCTCGACCACGAACGTCCGGACATCCGCGGGGATCTCGTCATCGGCGGCGAGCAGGCAGTCCACGTCGGCCCCGGTTCCGGTGGCTCCCGCCGAGCCTTCCTCGAGGGAGAACCGCAGGTGAGTGGGCGAGAGCGCGAGGTACGGGATGGCCCGGTCGAGCGCCGCCCGCACGGTCGGCCCCGCGAGCATCATGAAGCCGATGACGCCGGTGCGCCCGAGCGTCGAATGGGCACCGATACCCGCACCCAGACCCGGCCGGTCCCCGAGCTCGCCCAGGAGATTGCGGATCACCACGAACTCCTGGTGCGCCCAGATCTGTGCGGTCTCGTCGTCGAGGTCCGCCGCGTCGAGCCCGGTGCCGGCGAGGCACTCCGTCGTCGTCATCCCGCGCGCGACGCCGCCGTCCACCATGATGCGGATCCCCTCCGTGCCGCGGGGCACCGCCCACACGGGCGAGGACGAGCGCGGCGTCGACGAGCCGACCGCGGACGAGCCGACCGCGGACGAGCTGAGCGCGGACGGGCCCGACGACGAGGTCATCGCCCGACCGTATCAACGCAGGTTGCCGAGTGACCGAAAATGCCAACCATGCGACCGCCATCGCCCTGTTCCCGGTCCCGACGAGTGGCTACCGTCACACTCATGACTCTCGCCAGTAACATCAGCGCAGGTACGGGCTCGGAGGGTTCACAGCCGGGGAGCTCGACGAACGGGGCGGCAGGGCCGGCGGGTCCCGCCCACTCGGCATCACCGTCCGGCCTGGCCGAGGCGATGGAGGAGCTCTACGCTCGGGCCAAGGCCGAGGTGGGCCAGGAGGACCTGGATCACATCCGCCACGTCACCGCATATGGGCGGGCGATCGACGCACGCCGCCGCGAACTCTTGCGCGAGGGGGGTCCGCGCGCGATCCGCCGGGCCACCGCGCTGGAGATGATGTACCGACTCATGCAGTTCTCCGAGCTGGGCCACAACATCGTCCACGGCAGTTACGACCACCTGCCGGGCAACGGCGAGTACCACTCGGATCGCTACGACTGGGACTTCAACGTCGACGTCGACCACTGGAAGACGATGCACCACGTGGGCCACCACCCCAACACCAACATCGTCGGCAAGGACCACGACCTCGGCTACAGCGTCTTCCGCGGCAGCGCGGGCCAGGACTGGTACGGCCACCACCTCGGGCAGGTGGCGTTGATCTCCGCGCTCGCTGCCATGGCCCCGGTCGCGGCACCGTTCTTCCTGGCCAACATCGCGCGCAAGGTCGACAGCCACCCGTTCTTCAGTTCGTACACCCTGCGCTCACCGGCCAGGATCGCCCGTCGGGACGCGCGGCGCCGCTTCGTGGACGAGCCCTTCCGCTCCGGATGGAAGCCGCTGCCGACCCTGGTGGCCAACTACCTGGGCGGAGTCGCCGGATACATGTCCGTGCTGTTCTTGGTGCTCATCGAACACCACGCGGGTGAATTGGAACTGTTCACCGATCCCGGCCCGGATGAGACCCCCGACCAGTATTACGAGCGGCAGATCCGGGCGACCCGCAACTTCCTGCCCAGCCGACGGATGGACGAGGCGCTGACCCGGATCCTCGAGGAGGAGGTTCCGTTCGATAACCGCCCCGACCTGCGGATCTTCTACGGCGGACTGGACACCCACATCGAGCATCACCTGTTTCCCGACCTGCCGCCGTCCATGCAGCGCAGGATCGCGCCGGAGGTGCGCGCCCTCGCCGCCCGGTTCGGGCTGCCGTATCACGAGACCCCGTTGCTGGAGACGGTGCCGCTCATCGCCACGACGCTCACGGGCCTGTCGGTGCCGCTGGGCGAGCGGGAGTTCGGACGACCGGCCGAGTTGCTGCGCGACCCCTCCTCGCTCGTGCGGCGCGTGATCTCGGGTTTCACGTATCGGCCGCTGCCCGAGTCCCCGTACCTGGACAAGCCCCGCTTCCACAATGTTCCCGCGAGGGTCCTGTCGGCCACGCCGGTCGCCGGCGGTGACGCGCTCTCCGTGCGCCTGGCCAGGCCGCGCGGGTGGGAGGACGTGGAGTGGGAGGCCGGGGCGTACATCTCGGTGCGGGTGGAGGTCGACGACGACGACGGCGGCACCGCCGAACTCGTCCGTCAGTACAGCCTCGTCCGCGACAGCATCGACTCGCGGCTCGACGGCTCGCAGCGCGACGAGCCGGGACCCCTGGAGATCTGCGTCAAGCGGGTCGACGGGGGCCGGGTCTCCACCCGGTTGAACGACACGCTGAAGGCGGGGCGCCACGTCACTCTCGTCGGCGTTCCGCAGTCGTCGGGCGACTTCGCCATGCCGGAGCCCGGCGCCCCCTCACTCCTCATCGCCGGCGGGGTGGGCATCACGCCGATCATCAGCCTCCTGCGCCGCATCGCCCGCGACGCCGGGACCGACGCCACCGTGCTGTACTTCAACCGCGACGAGCGCTCGATCATCTACGAGGCGGAACTCCGTCGGCTGGCCCGCGACTCGGGCGCCACGCTTCACCTGTTCACCGATACGCCGTCCGGGCGGGACGGCCTGACCACCGGCCGGCTGGGTCCGGAGTTGCTGCGCGGTCTCGTCCCGGACGCCGCCGACCGGGAGACCTATGTGTGTGCGCCGGCCGCGGTGATCGATCTGGCCCGCGACCAGCTGCGCGACCTCGGACAGCCTGCCGAGCGCTTTCACGCCGAGTCGTTCACCGCCCCGGAACTCGAGCGACCGGCGGACGACGGCAGTCGCTACACCGTGCACTTCCGCCGCACCGGCACCTCGGTGGAGATCGACGGGGCCACGACCCTGCTCGAAGCCGCGGGCCGGGCGGGCATCTCCGTACCGACCGGGTGTGAACGCGGACTGTGCAAGGCGTGTGTGACCGGCAAACTCAGCGGTACCACCAGCGCGGAGTCCCGGGCCGACAGAGGCACGACCGACACGGTCGTCCGGGAGCGGATCACCGTGTGCACGGCGATGCCCTGCTCGGACATCGAGCTGGACCTCTAGCCGCACTCGGCCATCGGGGTGGCGACAGCCGGCTGACCGGCGGGGTTCACCACTTGCCGCGCGTGTACTGCGGCGGGTACGGCGCCTCACGCCAGGGCACTCCGAGTTCGGCGGCCGCGCGGAGCGGCCAGGCGGGCTCGCGCAGCCCGACTCTGCCCAGGAACACGACGTCGGCCCGCTCGTCGACCAACACCTGCTCGGCGTAGTGCGGGTCGCTGATGAGTCCCACCGCGCCGGCCAGCACCGCGCCGGACGACCGGACCTCCTCGGCCAGCGGCACCTGATACCCCTGCTCGAGTGGCACCGGCGGGACGGCAGGGGTGTTGGCGGCCGACGAGACGTCGACCAGGTCGACGCCGTGCCCGGCGAGGCGCGCCGCCAGCCAGCGCGAATCGTCCGGGGTCCACCCACCGGGAACCCAGTCCGTGGC
>NZ_JAALDV010000499.1:0-1288 GCF_014145045.1 Dietzia sp. DQ12-76 | reverse complement strand
GCCGTACTCGTCCGATCGCTCGTTGGACAGGGGCGAGAGGAACTCGTGGACCAGGTAGCCGTGGGCGGCGTGGACCTCGACCACATCGAAGCCCGCCTCGTCCGCGCGTCGGGCGGCCGCGGCGAAGGCGTCGACGACAGCTCGGATCCCGTCGGCGTCGAGCGCGACCGGGGCCGCCATGTCGCCGAACGGGATGGCCGAGGGGGCGACAGTGGTCCACCCGCCCTCCGCCACCGGGATCGACCCGGTGGGCTCCCCGGGGAAAGCCCGGTGGGTCGACGCCTTTCGCCCGGCATGGGCGAGCTGGATGCCGATCGCGGCGCCCTGCGAGTGGACGAAGTCCACGATCGGCGCCCATGCGTTCCGCTGCGCGTCGTTCCACATCCCGGCGTCGTGGGGGCTGATCCGGCCCTCGGGCACGACGGCGGACGCCTCCGCGAGGATCAGTCCGAACCCGCCCTGCGCCCGCGCACCCAGGTGCACGAGATGCCACGGGGTGGGGACGCCGTCGCGGGCGTCGCACGAGTACTGGCACATGGGCGAGAGCCACGCGCGGTTGCGGATCTCGAGATCGCGGATGCGGATGGGGTCGAAGAGGAGTGGCATTCCGTCGATTAAACCCCTGCAGGCCGGGTCCGGATCGCGGGGCACCACCCCCGGCACGCTCTCTCACGCACTCCGGCACCGGCGACTAGCGTGGTCGCCATGACTGATGCCCACCCGGATCTGACCCACCTCGACGCCGAGGGCCGGGTTCGGATGGTCGACGTGGGCGGCAAGGCCGTCACCACCCGCACCGCCACCGCCGAGGGGGTCTTCCGCACCCGGCCCGAGGTCGTGACGATGGTGTCGGGGGACGAGTTGGGGAAAGCCGACGTGCTGGCCACCGCCCGGTTGGCCGGTATCGGCGCGGCCAAGAAGACCTCGGAGCTGATCCCGTTGTGCCACCAGATCCCCCTGAACTCGGTCAAGGTGCGCTTCCAGCTCGACGCGCCGGCCGGTGAGATCCGGGTGTCGGCCACAGCCACGACGACCGGCCGCACGGGCGTGGAGATGGAGGCGCTCACGGCTGTCTCGGTGGCCGGGCTGACACTGCACGACATGGTCAAGGCCGTCGACCCGCTGGCCACGATGGACGGGGTGAGGCTGGCCGCCAAGTCCGGCGGGAAACGGGGCGACTGGACCAGGGACCAGGACGAGTCACCCCCCGCCGCCGCCGGGCGGGCCGCGGTGGAGTCGGGTCGCAGCGCCGTCGTCGTCGTCTCCTCCACCGCCGCCGCGCACGGGC
>NZ_JAALDV010000498.1:0-3041 GCF_014145045.1 Dietzia sp. DQ12-76 | reverse complement strand
CGCGGGGCCCGTGGCGGGCGCGGGGTTGGAACCGGTCGTCCGGGAGTCGACCCCGGCTCTCATCGCCCGGACCCTCCGCCGGGCGATCTCCGACGGTACGTTCCCCCCGGGCGCGCAGCTCGGAGAGGCCGCGCTGGCACGGTCGCTCGGGGTGAGCCGAGGGCCCCTGCGGGAGGCCATGCAGCGCCTGACCCAGGAGGGGTTGCTCGTCTCGCACCGCAACCGTGGCCTGTTCGTCGCGGACCTCTCCGCCGAGGCGGTCGAGGACATGTACCTTCTCCGGACCACGGTCGAGACCGCCGCGTTGGACCGGGTTCTCCACTTGGGACTGGGCGCCGACACCGCGGATGCGCTGGACGCGGCCGTGGACGCGATGGCCTCCCTCGCCCACGAACCACGGTCGGGGGCCATGGTCGAGGCGGATCTGGACTTCCACCACGTCCTGGTGGAGGCGGCCCGGAGCCCCCGCCTGTCGCGGGTGCACGAGACCGTGCTGGTCGAGACGAGCATGTGTCTGCACGCGATGGCCGGCACCTATTCGGACGCGGAGTCCAGGCTCGCCGAACACAGGGCGATCGCCGGGGCGATTCGCGCGGGGGACCCTGACCGGGCCAGGGGGTTGTTGGTCGACCACATGAGGGACGGTCTGGCCAGGGTCCGGGAGGGCGGCCCGGCGCGGTGACCCCGCTGCTCAGCGACTGGCCGCGAGTCCGCTGCGCATCGCCCACGCCACCGCCTGCGGCCTGGTCGTCACCCCGATCTTGCGGTAGGCCTCACGGATGTAGGTCTTCACCGTGTTGATCGACAGATAGCAGACCGTCGCGATCTCCTCGTTGGACAGACCCTGGGCGATGAGCGCCAACATCTCCGATTCCCGGGGGGTCAGGCCCATGTCGCCGATCGGCCACATCCCCGCGGGCCCGTGCTCGCCGTCGTGCCCCAGCAGTCGCACCCGCTCGCCCGCGGCCACCCGTTCCACCGACTCGACCAGTTGTTCACCGGACAGCGACTTGGACAGATACCCCGTGGCGCCGGACGCGAAGGCGTCGTCGATCGCGCGCGGGTCCGTGACGGCCGAATAGACGGCGACGGCGCCGATCATGGGGTCGAGCGCCATGGCAGAGCACCGTGCCTGCCAGTCGGCGGGCGAGGCGAAGGTGTCGAACAGCACCACGTCCACCGGCGCGTCCCCGGGTGAACCGGGCCGGCCCGCCACGACCTGTACGCGGTCGCGGAACGGGGAGAGCAGGGCGTGAACGCCCGCGATGACCACTGTGTAGTCGTTCTCCACCGAGACCCTGACGGACATTGCAGAACTTTAACAGTCGCGCCCCATCCCACCCCTGGGGATGTGCCGAACCCACTCGGCGGTAGAAGAAGCTGGGTCGGACGGGGAGGGAGAAGCATGACGATCGCAGCTGCGAGGATCATCGAGCGATGGGCCTGGGCCGAGCACGGGCTGTGCAGAGACGTACCGGACCTCTTCTACAACGCCGACGACGACCCCAAAGGCCTCCGGCGGCGTAAGGAGGCGGCGGCCACGAAGCTGTGTGGGCAGTGCCCTGTCATCCGACAGTGTCGCGCGCACGCCGTGGGCAACCGGGAACTCTACGGGGTCTGGGGCGGCATGACGGAGGCCGAGCGACACCGCCTCGCCGGCCGGGCCCGCACCGGCTGACGGCCCTGAACGAGCCGGCCCCGCGCGATCCGGCCCCGGTGAACCGGTGCGCCGTCAGCGCACCGGGATCGCCACGAGTTTGGTCTCCACGAACTCCTCGATTCCGGTCAGGCCGCCTTCCCGCCCCAGGCCGGACTGCTTGATTCCCCCGAACGGTGCCGCCGGGTTGGAGACGATCCCGGTGTTGACGCCCACCATGCCGGCCTGCAGCCGCTCCGACATGGTCATCGCGCGGTCGAGGTTCTCGGTCATCACGTAGGAGACGAGCCCGAACTCGGTGTCGTTGGCCAGCGCCACCGCCTCGTCGTCGGAGTCGAACGGGATCAGGGCCGCGACGGGGCCGAAGATCTCGGTGAACATCAGGGCGGAGTCCGCCGCCACGCCGGTCAGGACGGTCGGCGGGTAGAAGTAGCCGGGGCCCTCGACCCGCGACCCGCCGCACAGGACCTCGGCACCGCGCCCCACGGCGTCGTCGACCAGCTCGACCACCTTCGTCACGGCCTTCTCCTCGACCAACGGGCCCACGTCGGTGCCCTCGCGCGTGCCGTCGCCGACGGTGAGGGCGGACATCCTCTCGGTGAGGCGCCGGCCGAACTCCTCCAGCACCGAACGGTGGACGAGGATCCGGTTGGCCGACGTACAGGCCTCGCCCATGTTCCGCATCTTGGCGGCCATCGCCGCGTCGACCGCGGTGTCCATGTCCGCGTCCTCACACACCACGAACGGGGCGTTCCCGCCCAGTTCCATCGACGTGCGCAGCACGCCTCGTGCACACTGCTCGAGCAGGGTGCGACCGACCGGGGTGGACCCGGTGAACGACAGCTTCCGGGCGATCCCGGAGTCGATCCACGGTTCCACGACACCGCCGGGGTCGGTGGTGCACACCGTGTTGAGCACCCCGTCGGGCAGTCCCGCCTCGCGCAGGAGGTCCACCACGTACAGGGAGGTCAGCGGGGTGAGGTTGGCCGGCTTGAACACCATGGTGCAGCCGGCGGCGATGGCCGGTCCGATCTTGCGGGTGGCCATGGCCAGGGGGAAGTTCCACGGGGTGATGAGGATGCACGGCCCCACCGGTTCGTGGGTCACCATGAGGCGGGTCCTGCCGTCGGGCGAGCGTCGGGCGTCCCCTCGGACCCGACAGGCCTCCTCGGAGAACCAACGGAAGAACTCCGCGCCGTAGGCGACCTCGCCCTTCGCCTCGGCGAGCGGCTTGCCCATCTCGGTGGTCATGAGCAGGGCCAGTTCGTCGGCGCGGTCGAGGATCAGCTCGTACGCCCTGCGCAGGATCTCGGCGCGGTCGCGCGCGGGCACGGCCGCCCACTCGGGCTGCACCCGCCCGGCGGTCTCGATCGCGGCGGTGGCG
>NZ_JAALDV010000497.1:0-4129 GCF_014145045.1 Dietzia sp. DQ12-76 | reverse complement strand
ACTCGATCAGATCACGATGGAGGCGGTCGCCGCCCTGCGCGCGTCCGAGTATGCGCTCGCTGCCGTCAAGGGCCCGGGCGACCCGCTGGTCGACCTCCGTCGGCGGTTGCTCGCCCGGCACGCGCCGGGCGTCGAGCTGGTGGGAGTCGCTGATCCGGAACGAGACCGCTCGTCGTCGTCGACCTCCTCACAGGACGGGTACCGCGGCGTGGTCCTGGACTGGCACGAGGCCCGTTCCCTGGCGTGGGAGAGGGTGTTGGCGGACCGGCCCGGCGACGTGGCGGTGCCGGTGTGGGGTGATCCGGCCTTCTACGACTCCACGCTGCGGATCGTCGACCGGATCCTCGCCCGTGGCCGGCTCGACTTTGACGTGGAGGTGGTCCCGGGCATTTCCGCTCTACAGGTGTTGGCCGCGCGTCACCGGCTGGTCCTGCACGAGATCGGCGGGACGGTCACCGTGACCACTGGCCGTCGTCTGGCGGAGGTCGTCGCCGGCGGCGCGGACAACGTGGTGGTGATGCTCAACGCCGGCCTGCCTCTCGATCACCTGGCGGACTGGCACATCTGGTGGGGCGGCAACCTCGGTGACCGGGGGGAGTGCCTGATTTCGGGCGGGGTCGGCGATGTCTTGCCCGAGATCCGGAACGCGCGCGAGCGGTTGCGCACGGAGCACGGCTGGGTGATGGACGTCTACCTGCTGCGCCGCCCGGTCGCGGCCGGCTGACAGGGTGCCTACACTGGCGCTCCCCGATGATGGAGGTACCCGATGGCGTTCCTGAGAAACGCATTGAAGACCGGAGTCGCGCTCAAGGCCGTCGAAGTGGTCAGGCGGGAGGCGTCCAAGCCGGAGAACCAGCGCAAGGCCCGCGAATTCGCGGAGAAGCTCCGCAACCGCAAGCGCTGAACAGCTGCGCCCCTCGGTCGGGGATCGCGGACCTGCGCCCGCGGTTCACGCCCAGGCTCCCGTGGGTCAGCGGGCGAGATAGCGCACGTGCACCGCGGGTCCGTCGTGGAGCACCTCCGCGCGGACCCCGTACACCGTCTGTATCAGCGCTGGTGTGAGCACCTCCGACGGGCGGCCCCCGGTCACCAGGCGCCCCCCGGACAAGACCTCGAGCCGGTCGCAGAAGCTGGCCGCGAGGTTGAGGTCGTGCAGCGCCGCCACCACCGTCGCCCCGGTGCCCCTGACCAGGGCCAGGAGGTCGAGTTGATGGCGGATGTCGAGGTGGTTGGTCGGCTCGTCGAGCACGAGGACGTCCGGTTCCTGAGCCAGCGCCCGCGCGATCTGCACCCGCTGCCGCTCGCCGCCCGAGAGGGTGGCGTACCGCTGGTCGAGACGATCGGTGAGGGCGGTGGTGGCGGCGGCGCGGAGTACGGCCTCCTCGTCCTGCGTGCGGGGGCCCGACCACGCGGCGCGGTGCGGGATGCGACCGAGTTCGATCACGTCCCGCACCGTCGGGTTCTGGTCGGTGGACACCTCCTGCTCGACAAGGGCCACGTGCCGGGCGACCCGCCTGCGGGGCAGGCGCCGGATGTCCGTGCCGTCGAACAGGACGCGACCGGTCGAGGGCCGCAGCAGGCCCGTCATGACGCGCAGCAGGGTGGACTTGCCCGAGCCGTTGGGGCCGAGGACCCCCACCATCGTCCCGGGCTCCGGTGCCAGGGAGAGATCTCTCAGGATGGGCCGACCGCGGACGGACCACGACACGCCCTGGGCTTCGAGGGTCGCCGCCCCCTGCCCCTCCGGGGGCCCGGTCGTCATCGGGCCCTGCCCTTGCGGAGGAGGAGGACCACGAACGCCGGCACGCCGATCAGAGCGGTGGCCACTCCGATCGGCAGTTCCTGCGGCGCGAGGACCGTCCGGGCGGCGGCGTCGATCCAGACCACGAAGACCGCTCCCATCAACGCCGCCGTCGGCACCAGGACGCGGTGCCGCATGCCGACCACCGCCCGGGCGGCGTGCGGCAGCACCAGACCCACGAACCCGATCGCACCACAGGTGCTGACGATGACCGCGGTGATGAGTGCGGTGACCACCATGAGCACGAGCCGGGTGCGGGCCACGTCCACACCGAGGGCGGCCGCCGCGTCCTGGCCGAAGGTGAAGGCGTCGAGGCTGGAGGTGTGCAGGAGACACACCAGCAGACCGGCGAGCACGACGACGCCGCACGCGGCCACGTCCGACCACCGGACGGAGGACAGCGAGCCCAGCAGCCAGAACAACACACCGCGGGTCTGTTCGGCGTCGGCCGCGGTGTAGACGACGAACGAGGTCACGGCCGAGAACAGCTGGGTGGCGGCGACCCCGGCGAGCACCACCCGGTCGGTGGTTCCGCCGGAGGCGAAGGCCAACAGCAGGACGAACCCGAAGGCGGTCAGCGCCCCGACGAACGCGCCCGTGGTGAGACCGACCGCCCCCGCCCCCACACCGAGCACCACGATGAGCACCGCGCCCGTCGAGGCGCCGGAGGAGATTCCGAGGATGTACGGGTCGGCCAGAGGGTTGCGGAGCAGGGACTGCAGGATCACCCCGCACAGGGCGAGCCCCGCGCCGGCCAGTGCCGCCATGAGGGTTCTGGGCAACCGGAGGTTCCAGATGATCCCCTCCTGGATGCGCGTCAGCCCCGACTCGGTGCCGGAGAGCCGCGCCAGGGCGGACTGCACGACGTCGCCGGCCGTCAGACCCGAGGGACCGATCGTCAGGACCAGCGCCGTGGAGACCAGCAGGACGGCGACGCCGGCGATCCAGAGGATGCCCAGGGCGGCGGGGCGCCGGAGAGGAGCCTGTCTGGTGGTGCGAACCGGCGGGGCACTGGGCAGCAGGTCAGTTCGATGGATCGTGCTCACCGACCAGCCCGAGGTCGTCGAGGCCCGCGGCGACGGTCTCGACGCCGTAGACCGTGCGGAGGGAGGGGTTCATCTCAGCGCCCGTGAGCTCGATGAACCGCTTCTCGCGGACCGCCGACATCTCCCGGGTCACCGGATTCGATTCCAGGTAGGCGATCTTGGCGGCCCCGGTCTCGGCGGTCTGGCTCCGGCGGGTCAGGTCGCCGAGGACGATGACGTCGGGATCGCGCTCGGCCACCACCTCCCAGTTGATCTGGGGCCACTCCTGGGTGGTGTCGTCGAACACGTTCTTCAGACCGAGGGTCGTCGAGATCAGTCCGGGGGCACCGCAGCAGCCGGCCAGGTACGGGGATTCGGAGTTGGCGAACCAGAACATCGCCGAGACCCCGGTCGCGTCCACGTCCTCGTGTGCCCGGTCGAGCCGGCCCTGCAGGTCCGTCACGAGTCGTTCTCCGGCCTCCTCGACCTGGAAGATCTGCGCGAGTTCGGTGATCTCCCGGTAGAGCAGATCCGGGGTGAACGGTTGCTCTCGCACCCCGTCCCCGGAATCGGAGATCTTGCCGACGCAGTCGGCGGGGGAGAGGTAGGTGCCCACGCCCAGCTCATGGAACTGCTCGCGGGTCGCGACGCCGCCCTCGCTGAGCGTGCTGCCGAACGAGGCGGTGACGAAGTCCGGTTCCACGTCGAGGACGGACTCCATCGACGGCGCGTTGTCGGCCAGTCGCGGGATGCCGGCGTTGGCCTCGGCGAACTCGTCCAGAACGGGGTCGGTCCAGGTGGCGGTGCCCACCATCCGGTCGGCGAGGCCCAGGGCGAGCAGGATCTCCGTCGAGCTCTGGTTGAGCGAGACGATCCGCTCGGGAGCGGAGTCGACGGTCACCTCCTGTCCGCAGTTCTCGATCGGGCCGACCGCGGGGCCGGCGGTGGCGGCCGGGTCATCGGCGGTGCAGGAGGTCAGGACGAGGGCGGCGGCGCCGACGAGGGCGATCAGGCCTGATTTACGCATGGGTGTACTCCGAGGTCGCGGGCCTGGAACGCGAAGCCCGATCATGACCTGGCGGTGGGGACCGCGAGGGCCAGCCGGTATTCGGACTCGGGATCACCTGGACGGGGCGCCTTCCCAGATCCTGCGATCCAGTGGCATCGTGCCCCGCCATCACCCATACCGCTGCGCGTCAGTCCCGGAGTCACACCGGGTTCCCGCGACCCCAGGGGGTCATGCTGGCGATCAGACGTTAACACGACCCGGTCGTCAGTGGCCTGCTGCGGTGATCTCGGACGG
>NZ_JAALDV010000496.1:0-2797 GCF_014145045.1 Dietzia sp. DQ12-76 | reverse complement strand
CCCGGCGGATCCGGTGCCGCAGCCCGGCCCCGACGGGCGGGCCGGTCGAGACGGGGCCCCGGTGACCGAGATCCGTCTGCTCGGGTGGCGGCCGTCGGTGATCCGTGCCGACGGGTCGAGTATCGACCTCACCCCGCGACGGGCGGAGTTGCTCGCGTTGTTGGCGTCCCGGGAGGCCTGGTCGGCGCGGTCCCTGTCCGAGGCGCTCTACGGTGACGGCGACGCCACGGCCACGGTCCGGGGGGAGGTGCGCAGGCTCCGTCAGCTCACCGGCCTGTCGATCGACTCCCAGCCGTACGCCCTGGCCCCGCACGAGAGGCGATGCGTGGACTACCTCTCGGTGCAGCATCCCGACGATCTCCTGCCCCATTCGGACATCCCGGCCATCATCGATCTGCGGTACGGGATCTGACGCCACGGGTCCGATGCCACCGGTCTGACGCCCACGGGGTCGGCGCGACCGGAGCACCGCCGGTCCGGGGTGGCACAATCTGCAGACATGACGCCTGAGACCACGGGACGCACGCTCCGCCAGCCGCGCACGCTCGACCAGTCGTCCAAACTCAAGGACGTCCTCTACGAGATCCGTGGCCCCGTCCTCGCGCGGGCGAACCAGCTCGAGGCGGAGGGCCACCGGATCCTCAAGCTGAACATCGGCAACCCCGCGCCCTTCGGGTTCGAGGCACCGGACGTGATCATGCGCGACATGATCGCGGCTCTCCCCCATGCGCAGGGCTACTCGGAGTCCAAGGGCATCCTGTCGGCCCGCCGGGCGATCTTCACGCGCTACGAGTTGGTGCCCGATTTCCCCCACCTGGATGTGGAGGACATCTACCTGGGCAACGGAGTCTCCGAGCTCATCACGATGACGATGCAGGCCCTGCTCGACGACGGCGACGAGGTCCTCATCCCGGCGCCGGACTATCCGCTCTGGACCGCCATGACCTCGCTCGCGGGCGGCAGGCCCGTCCACTACCTCACGGACGAGGACGACGACTGGAATCCGTCACTCGAGGACATCGCCTCGAAGATCACGCCCAGGACCAAGGCCATCGTGGTGATCAACCCCAACAACCCCACCGGGGCGGTCTACTCCCGCGAGGTCCTGCAGGGGATCGTGGACCTGGCGCGCGAGCACAGTCTGCTCATCCTGGCCGACGAGATCTACGACCGGATCATCTACGACGAGGCCCAGCACACCTCGATCGCCTCGCTCGCGCACGATCTGCTGGTCCTGACCTTCAACGGACTGTCCAAGACCTACCGCGTGGCGGGTTACCGGGCGGGCTGGATGGCGATCACCGGACCGAAGGCGCACGCGGCCGGGTTCCTCGAGGGACTGGAATTGCTGGCCTCGACGAGACTGTGCCCCAACGTGCCGGCGCAGCACGCGATCCAGGTGGCTCTCGGCGGGTACCAGTCGATCGACGAACTGATCGAGCCCGGGGGACGGCTCCACGAGCAGCGCGGCATCGCGTGGGAAAAGCTCAACTCGATCCCGGGGGTGAGCTGCGTCAAGCCGATGGGAGCCCTCTACGTGTTCCCCAGGCTCGACCCGGAGGTCCACGAGATCTACGACGACCGCCTGTTCGCCCTGGACCTTCTCGAGCGCGAGCGCATCCTCGTCACCCAGGGCACGGGGTTCAACTGGCCGAATCCGGACCACTTCCGGGTGGTCACGTTGCCGGCCGGCCGGGACCTCGCCGTGGCGATCGAGCGGATCGGCAACTTCCTGGCCTCATACCGTCAGTAGACCCGGGACTCTCACGCACGCGTGCCGACGGTCGCCCGGTCCAGTTCCTCCGAGGTCACGTCCCGGGAGAGCCACACCGCGGCCGCTGTGGTGAGCGGGACGCACAGCGCGAGCGCGATCGCGCCGACGAGCGACCGCATCAGCTCCACCGCCACGACGTCGGACGTGAGGATCGACAGCGGCGAGCGGGTTCCCAGCGAGAACAGCAGCAGCAGGGGGAGCGCCGACCCGGTGTACGCGAGCACCAGGGTGTAGACCATCGAGGCCACGTGGTCGCGTCCTACGCCCATCGCGGACCGGAACACCTCGACGGGGCCGGCGTGGGGGTCGAGGTGGCGCATCTCGAACACGGTCGCGGACTGGCTCACGGTGACGTCGTTGAGCACGCCGAGCGCGCCGATGATGAAGCCGGCGAGCAGGAGCCCGGTGAGCGAGACGTGTTGCACGAACACCTGAACCTGGGTCGTGGAGTCGCCACTGAGCCCGGTGATCCTGGTCGTCTCGATGACCACCCAGCTCAGTAACGCCGCCGCCAGCATCGCGGACAGTGTCCCGAGCAGGGCGGCGTGGGTCTTGAGGTTGATGCCGTGCACCACGTAGATCACCAGGTAGAGGACCGCGGAGCCGCCGATGACGGCCACCAGGATGGCCGGATTGCCGTCCAGGATCGAGGGGAGGACGAACCCCACGACGACGATGAGGGCCACCACGATCCCGATGAGGGCCCGCAGTCCCTTCCATCGCCCGACGGCGACCATCACCGCGGCGCCCACGAGGAGCCACAGGGCCATGGGCACGGTCCGCGTGAAGTCCTCGAACGCGTAGATGTCGGTGGCTCCCTGGGGGGAGCGGCCGAGCTGGATCTGGTCACCGGCGCCGAGATCCGGCGATCCGGGCCCGGGCGGGATCTCCAACAGCACCTCCCGGCCGGCGTCCGGGCCGGTGTCGAGTCGCACTATCGAGCGCGGGCACTCGGGGCCGGGGAACCGGGGGTCGAGCGGCGGCCCGGGCAGGACCCGCCCGTTGTCGGGGGAGCCGCACGGC
>NZ_JAALDV010000051.1:0-3857 GCF_014145045.1 Dietzia sp. DQ12-76 | reverse complement strand
GTGCGGCGGGGGGCCCGTCGCCCTCGGACACCGACTCGCCTGCTGCACCGGCGGCAGCCGGCATCTCGACCGTCTCCCCGGTGCTCGGCGTATCCGACCACGCGGCCACCCGGCGGCGCGCCTGACGTCGTGGTGCGGGTCGCTCCCGGTCGTCCGGGGTGCCGTTCTCGGAGATCGGGTACGCGGTCGTGGCGTCGGGGTCGTCCCAGACCGCCTCCGGGTCCTCGTGATCGACGATGTCTCCGCTTCCGTCCCACCCGAAGAACCCGCGCACGACTCCCGGGATCTCCCTGGCCGGTCGACCCACAAGAACCAGGACACCGAACGCGACGAGCAGGACCAACAGCGGGACGGCGACGAAGATGGACAGGCCCGCCTCGAGCGTGCCCCCGACGATCCTCCCCAGCACGCCGGCTCCGCCACGGACACCGTCCGGGTCCGCGGGTGAACCCGATCCCAGATGCCACAGACCCAGCACACCGAGTGTGGTCACGGTGGTCCCCACCACCCACCTGGACTGGACGTCGGGCCGTGGCTCCCGGGCCATCACGAGCACGCCCCAGACACCGAGGACCAGCGGCAGGAGCGCGCTGGGGGTTCCGACGACCGTCCGGACACCCGTGTCGATCCACTCCCCGACCGGGCCCGCCGCGCCGAACCACACCGCTCCTGCGAACACGATCGCGATCCCGACGAGGGCCAACCCGAGTCCGTCCCGTCTGTGCGGCGGTGCGACACGGTCCTCGTCGTCAGCGCCCCGCAGGCCGCGCACACCGTGACCGAGGCCTCTCGCCATCCCCGCCCATCCACCCCGCAGACCGCGACCGACCGCGCCGAAGGCTCCGGACGTCCGTTCCGGAGCGGGCGTCACCGCGCGGGAACGTGCGCGGGTACCGGACTTCGGAGTCGAGACGACGGCACCGCGCCGGGAACCACCCCCACGGGACGACGACGAGGTAGACGCGGTGGTTCGCTGTCCGGCGGACTTCGAGGCCGGGCGTCGTCCACCTGGGGCACGGGTGGATCGCGTGTTCGAGCTGGGTGCCATGGGAGTCACTCTATCTTCTCGCACCCCATCGGTAACAGCAGCCACACGGGGCGGCGGTAGGTCAGATGCCCCTCGGCACCGCCTCCAGCGCGGCGATCCCCTGGTGCGAGCCGGAGATGTCCACGTCGACCGCACGCCGACCGAACGCCCACAGGAGAAGCTCCACGGGGGCGGCCGTCACGCTGACGAGCGGGGCGAGCGCGGCCCCGGTGGACACCGCACCGGGCTTGCTCAGACTCATCCCCGGAGGGGTACGCAGATCGACACGGGCGGTCACCCGCCGCAGGAACGTCTTCGCCACGGTCGTCCCGAGCGCCCAGATGCGATCGAGATCCTCGATGCCGAACTCCCGCGCCGTCCACTGCCCGTCGGCCCTTCGGACGTCCTCGTGGTGCACGAGGTACTCCGCGGCATTGGCCACACGGTCTGCGTAGCGGAGCGGTGAGTACCACGGTGCGCCCGCGGCGATCTTCTCCAGCAGTTCCTCCCACGGGGTCTCGGTCTCCCGGAGGCGCAGGTCCTCCATGCGCGAGGCGAGCGCCGGCAGGACGATCCCCGCGGCGACGTCGGGGCGCGCTTCTCGCACCACCAGGTGCGCGGCGAGATCCCGGGTCGTCCACCCGTCGCACAGTGTCGGCGCCTCCGGACCGGCGGCACGCATCGTCTCGACGAGAGCGCTCCGCTCCCGTTGCGCCAGTGTCCGCCGGCCGGGGTCCACCCGCCTCAGCCCTCCGCCGCCACGGAGGTGATGACGGTGGGCACGATCATCGGCTTGCGGCGCCACTTCTCGGACACCCAGGAACCGACTGTGCGGCGCACCGACTGCGCGAGGCGGTAGGGATCGGTCTCACCCTCGCCCGCCAGGTCCCACAATGCGTTCTCGACGAGCTCGACCACGGGGTCCAGTGCGCCCGGCTCGTCGGTGAAGCCCTTTCCGATGATCTGGGGCTTGCTCACCGGTCGCCCGGTACGGGGATCCACGACCACGGTCGCGACGATGAAGCCGTCCTCGGCGAGCGCGGTGCGGTCAGCCAGGACGGTGTCACCGATGTCGCCGGTCGACAGGCCGTCCACGTAGAGATTGCCCACCTGGACCTGGCCGACCACCGAGGCCTTCCCGTCCACCAACTCCACCACGACGCCGTTCTGGGCCAGCACCACGTTCTCCTCCGGCACCCCGGTGGCGATCGCCAGAGCCTTGTTGGCACGCAGGTGTCGCCACTCGCCGTGGACCGGCATCGCGTTCTTGGGGCGCACGGCGTTGTAGACGAAGAGCAACTCCCCCGCGTCGCCGTGGCCCGACACGTGGACGTTCGCGTCGCGGCTGGTGACCACGTTCACGCCCATCTGGGACAGGCTGTTCTGGACACCGAAGACGGGCTCCTCGTTGCCCGGGACGATGGACGAGGAGAAGATCACGGTGTCGCCCTCGGAGAGGTTGATCTGGCGGTGCTCACGGCGCGCCATGCGGGACAGCCCCGCCATCGACTCGCCCTGCGTTCCGGTGGTCATCACGACGACCTTCTCGGACGGGAGCTTCGCCGCGGTATCCATGTCCACGATCACGTTCTTGGGATCGGACAGCAGCCCCATCTCGAGTGCGATCTCCATGTTCCGGATCATCGACCGACCGGTGAGGGCGACCTTGCGCCCGCTCGCGGCGGCCGCCTCGATGACCGACTGGACGCGGTAGACGTTCGAGGCGAAGCACGCCACGACCACGAGCTGACGGGCGTCCGAGATGAGCCGTTGGAGAGCGGGACCGATCTCAGACTCCGACCGACTGACGCCCGGCGTGGTCGCGTTGGTCGAGTCCATCAGCAGGAGGTCGATGCCCTCGTCACCGAACCTGCCCATCTTGGGCAGGTCGGTGGGGCGCTTGTCCGTCGGGAGCTGGTCCAGCTTGATGTCGCCCGTCATCATCACCGACTGACCGCCGGCGCGGATGACCACGCCGAGGCACTCGGGGATCGAGTGGTTGACGTCGAAGTAGCGCACCTCGAACTTCCCGAGGGTGCTCACGCTGGACTCGTCGACCTCACGGAAGACGGGCTTGATGCGGTGCTCACGGCACTTGGCCGCGACCAGTGCGAGCGTGAAGCGGGACCCCAGGATCGGGATGTCCGGTCGGAGCTTGAGCAGGAACGGGATGGCCCCGATGTGATCCTCATGGGCGTGGGTCAACACGAGCGCCTCGACCTGGTCGAGGCGGTCCTCGATGTGCCCGAAATCGGGGAGGATGAGGTCCACTCCCGGCTCTGTCGAGCTCGGGAACAGCACGCCACAGTCGACGATGAGCAGCTTCGAGTCGTACTCGAAGGTCATCATGTTGCGGCCGATCTCGGTGACTCCACCGAGGGCCACCATCCGCAGCGCTCCCTTGCGGGGCTTGGGCGGGCTGGGCAGACGCACGGTCATGTCCCCGCCCTGCATGGTCTTGACCCCGCCGAACTCGGCCGTGGAGGTGTTGCCGTTCCCGCGACCGCGGCCCCGGCCTCCGCGGCCGCGACCCTGCTGCCCACCGGACTGGCTCTCACCGGACTGGTTTCCACCGCCTGCGGACCCACGCCCGCGACCGCGCGAACCGCCCTTGGGAGAATCCTGCTTCTGGTCCTGCTGTCCCTTGCCCTGCTGTCCCCTACTCTTCTGGGAACCGCCCTGCTGGGAGCCGCCCTGCTGGGACTTGCCCTGCCTCCGCTGCCCCTGACTGTCCTGGTCCTGCGTCGGGCGGTCGTCGCCGCTGCTCGTGGACGGCGCGGCCGAGGTGGCCGCGGGCTCGGTGAACTGCACGGCGGTCGCGGGCGCGGGT
>NZ_JAALDV010000495.1:0-2537 GCF_014145045.1 Dietzia sp. DQ12-76 | reverse complement strand
CCGGCGCGGAGGACGACCGGGTCGACGCGGCGCCGACGGTCACCGCCACCGTGACCGCTCCCGTCGAGACGGCCGAACTGCCCGCCGGCCAACGGGACGGCGACAGACCCGGGGAGCCCACCGACCGGGGGGCGTTCGACCGGTCGGACTGCGGCACCGACGTCTCGGGGCAGGACATCCCCGGGGATGTCCTGGTCCGCGACGGTCAGACGTGTGTGCTGTCCGACCTGACCGTCACCGGCGACATCGACGTCCGGAGCGGCGGTCGGCTGGAGGCCCGCAACGTCCGGGTCACCGAGGACATCGAGGCCGAGGGGCACGCCTCCGTTCTGGTGTCCGGGGGCGAGGTGGCGGGGTCGATCGAGTTGGACAGGGGCGGCGAGGCGACGGTGGAGAACGTCCGGATCGGTGGCGATCTGGAATCGCAGGAGAACTCCGGCCCCCAGCGCTTCGACGGCAACTCCATCGGGGGCGACCTCGAGTGCGAGGGCAACGCCCCGGTCCCGACCGGCGGCGGCAACGAGGTCGGCGGTGAGCGGGAAGGGCAGTGTGCGGGGTTGTGACCCCGGGACCAGAGCTACCCGGAGGGTGACCACCACCGGGTGTCGGACTCCCCCAACGGCAGACGGTCCACCACCTCGTGCCGGGCCCGCCCCCCGGGCCCCTCACCGAGAAAGGAGTCGACCAGCGCGATCTCGGAGACCGTCCAGTCACTGCTGGTGAAGGTGTCGAGGACGCGGAGCCATGCCGTGGCATCGGAGCGACCGCGGAGCCGGGCGAGCGTGAGGTGAGGGTGGAACCGAGCCCCGTCGGGGACGCAGCCGGCGGCGTTGGCGGCCGACCGGGCCCCCGCGGCCAGGGCGTGCAACGGAGTCTCGCGCGACCCGGAATCAGTCGGGGCTGCCGCCAGGTGCTCGACGCCCGCCCACAGCACCTTCGCCCGGTCGACCGAGGGGAACGCCCCCGCCCCGGCGAGCCGGATCCGGAACGGCTCGTGCTTCCGGGCGACCGCGCCGAGCCTGTCGGAGAGGTCGTCGATCCGCCACTCGTCGACATCCGGGCAGAAGGTCAGGGTGAGGTGCCACTGCGCGGGATCGGTCCAGGCGAGTCCCGGGCGCGGTTCGAGGAACCGCTCGAGCTCCTGGCTCACCTCCTCCGGCGGCAGCACCGCGGCGAACATGCGATGACCCATCTGCTACCCGCTCCCCACTGCTCGTCGGACACTGCCCGAGGTACCCCACCACCGTGGCCCACCTCACGCTCCATCACAAGAACCGGTCCACGTGGAGCTTGTTATCGTGGCCATCACGGCGGTGGGGCCCGCCTTCAACCACGGCACGGATGTCGTCAACGGTCCCTGTTTCCTAGTCAATTCTGGTAGCCACCATGCGTGTCGACGGCGGCCACCCGACCGGACACCCCGACCGGGCCTCGTCCGAACCGGGCGCCCCGCGGCGTGCGGCGGCGTACAAGGTCAGGAGGCAGCGCCGATGAGCCGGCCACCGCATCTGCACCCCGGGTTGATCGCCCTCGTCGCGCTCGGCGGCGCCGCGGGCACCCTGGCCCGATGGGGCATGACCACGTCGATTCCACACCCGCACGAGTGGCCGATAGCGACGCTCGCCGAGAACCTCATCGGAGCGTTCCTCCTCGGGCTGCTTCTCGAAGCACTCGTCCGTGCCGGTGACGAGACCCGTCCCCGACGGATGATCCGCCTCGGCCTGGGCACCGGCGCCCTGGGTGGATTCACCACCTTCTCCACCTTCGCCCTCGAGATCGAGAGGCTGCTCACCTCCGGTCACGTCGGCCTGGCGGTCGGCTACTTCACGGTCTCGCTCGTCGGCGGATTCCTCACCTGCATGCTCGGGGTCATCCTGGCCAGCCGGCACCATCGGTGGCGCGAGCGTCGTCTCCCCCCCGATCCCGACCAGGGTGTCGTCTCCGACCCCACCGCGCCGGGAGGGGACCGCCCGTGACCATCGCCCTCATCGCCCTGTTCGGCGGGCTCGGCGCCGCGGCCAGATTCGTGGTGGACGGCCTCGTCAGAACCCGGTGGAACAGCGGTTTCCCGGTCGGAACCGTCGCCGTCAACATCACCGGCTCACTGCTCATGGGCGTGCTCACCGGGGCGGCGATCGCCGGGGCGATCGGTGGCGTCGGTCTGGAGGCGGCCACGATCGGCTTCTGCGCCGGGTACACCACGTTCTCGACCGCCATGGTGGAGACCGTCCGCCTGGTCCAGGGCGGGGCCTATCGCAGGGCCCTCGGCAACGTCCTGGGAACGGGGATCGCGGTGGTCGCGGCGGTGGCCGCCGGTCTCGCACTGGCCGCAGCCCTCTTCTGAGCACGCTCCACCCGGCGGGCGGCCTCACCCCGCGAGTCCGGCCTCCAGGGCGGCGTGAAGTCCGGCGCGGTCACCCGAGATCTCCAGAGCCGGGTCGTCGGCCCCGATCCGTCCCCACAGCAGGAGCGCGAGTGTCTCCGGCGGGCCCGTCACCGCGACCTCACCGGCCTCCTCCGCGCCGGTCAGGACCCAC
>NZ_JAALDV010000494.1:0-3131 GCF_014145045.1 Dietzia sp. DQ12-76 | reverse complement strand
CCGCCGACCCGACCGCGTACACCCTGGGGTTCGGCAACCAGGCGACCGTGCCGGGCGGGTTCGCCGAGACCGCCTCGCTCGCCAGCCCGCCGATCGTCGGGGCGTTCGGCTCCCTCGACTCCGGCAGCCTCGGGCGACACACCCCCGTCGCCGCCTACCACGCCCCCGCCGGTGACGTCATGCTGCTCAAGCTCGCACATCCGGCGCCGTCGCCGTCGGTCAAGCGCGCGGGAAGGGATCCCGTACCCGGCGACGTGCTGCGGTTCCACGGCTTCGGCGAGACCACTCCCCGAGGCCAGCGGTCGGCTGAGCTCCGGACCGGCCTCACCCGCCTCGAGCGGATGGAGCCGCGAGCGGGATCCTGGATCGGACGGTCCCACACCACCCAGGGCGGCTACGGGTTGGGGGACTCCGGGGGGCCCGTGTTCCACGGTGACCTCCTGGTGGGCATCCACTCCGGCTCCGACCACGCACGCCGCCAGCCCAACGGGACCAATCCGGCCTGGTACGAGTCGATCCCGTTCCAGAACGGGTGGATCAACTGGATGATCGCCAACCGATGACCACGACGGTCCGGTCACACCCGGCCCCCACGCTCCCGCGCCGGACCTCCCGCGTTTTTGTCACACTGAGCTAATGACCTCGCCGGAGCAGCCGGAGCTCGTGATCCGCCGCGCCTCACGCGGCGATCTCGACCTGGTCCTGTCCGTCGACGACCTGTTCCGCTACCCACCCACCGCGGAGTGGACCCGGGACTTCCTCGACAA
Organism: Dietzia sp. DQ12-76; assembly: GCF_014145045.1. Classification (NCBI taxonomy): domain Bacteria; kingdom Bacillati; phylum Actinomycetota; class Actinomycetes; order Mycobacteriales; family Dietziaceae; genus Dietzia; species Dietzia sp. DQ12-76. The sequence continues at coordinate 2,364 of NZ_JAALDV010000494.1, read as the reverse complement.
CGGGTCCAACCTCCTGCTGCTGGCGTTCCACGACGACGTCCCCGTGGGGACGCTGGTGGCGGTGGAGACCGGCTATATGGGCGCCAGCCCCGACCTGTTCGTCTACGGCATCCGCGTGAGCGAGTCACTGCGGGGCCGCGGGATCGCCCACCGCCTGGTCGACAAGGCCCGCGACATCGCCGAGGAGGCCGGTTGCCGCAGGCTCTGGGGTTCGATGCAGAACGACCGGGACCTGAGCGCGGACTCCCCCCTTACCCCGCCCGAGGCGACGACGGGAACCACGACCTTCGTCATCCCGATACCGTGATGAACTCCGATTCCGTGCCCCTCACCGGATCGGTGTATGGTGACCCCCATGCAGCGCGTGCTCCTTCTTGGGTGCCGCGGCGGGGCCCGCTGAGGCGGACCGGCTCCCCGTCGCGGGATCTCGTCGCGCCGGTCCGATCCCCACAGATCGATTCCACGGAAGTAGAGCCCCGCAATGAATCCCGCTGACGCATTCGTCTCGTCGTCGTCGACCATCACTCCCCCCTCGAAGCCCGGACGCCCCGACCAACCGTCGTGGAACCGACAGAAGGGCTCCTCGATGCCGGTCCACCGGTACCGGCCCTTCGCCGAGGAGGTCGAGGACGTCTCGCTCCCCGACCGCACGTGGCCGGACAAGGTCATCACCCACGCGCCCCAGTGGTGCGCCGTGGACCTGCGGGACGGCAACCAGGCTCTGATCGACCCCATGAGCCCGGCCCGCAAGCGTCGGATGTTCGAGCTGCTCGTCCGCATGGGCTACAAGGAGATCGAGGTCGGGTTCCCGTCGGCCTCGCAGACGGACTACGACTTCGTCCGCGAGATCATCGAGGACGACGCGATCCCGGAGGACGTCACCATCCAGGTGCTGGTGCAGTGCCGCGAGGACCTGATCCGCCGCACGTTCGAGGCGTGCGAGGGCGCGTCCAACGTGATCGTGCACTTCTACAACTCGACCTCGATCCTCCAGCGCAAGGTGGTGTTCCGTAAGGACCGCGAGGCGATCAAGAAGATCGCCACCGACGCCGCGGAGCTGGTCACCACCATCGCAAAGGACTACCCGGACACCACCTGGCGCTGGGAGTACTCCCCCGAGTCGTTCACCGGGACCGAGCTCGCGTTCTCCAAGGAGATCTGCGACGCCGTCACCGAGGTCGTGGGGGCCACGCCGGAGAACCCGATCATCCTCAACCTGCCGGCGACCGTCGAGATGGCCACGCCCAACGTGTACGCAGACCAGATCGAGTGGATGCACCGCAACCTCGCGCACCGCGACGCCACCATCCTCTCGCTGCACCCGCACAACGACCGCGGCACCGGCGTCGCGGCCGCCGAGCTGGGCTTCCAGGCCGGCGCCGACCGCATCGAGGGCTGTCTGTTCGGCAACGGCGAGCGCACCGGCAACGTCTGCCTGGTGACGCTGGGCATGAACCTGCTCACCCGCGGCGTCGACCCGCAGATCAACTTCTCCGACATGGACGAGATCCGCCGGACCGTCGAGTACGCCAACCAGCTGCGCGTGCCCGAGCGTCACCCCTACGGCGGCGACCTGGTGTTCACCGCCTTCTCGGGCTCGCACCAGGACGCGATCAACAAGGGCTTCGACGCCCTGCAGGCCGAGGCCGAGGCCCGCGGCGAGGACATCACCGACATCACGTGGGAGGTCCCGTACCTGCCCGTGGACCCCAAGGACGAGGGCCGCACGTACGAGGCCGTGATCCGCGTGAACTCGCAGTCCGGCAAGGGCGGCGTGGCCTACATCATGAAGAGCGACTACGGCCTGCAGCTGCCGCGACGCCTCCAGATGGAGTTCTCCGCGCTGGTGCAGAGCGTCACCGATTCCGAGGGCGGCGAGGTCACGCCCAAGCAGATGTGGGACATCTTCACGCTGGAGTACCTGGACCGCATCTCGCCCATGGAGCGGATGTCCCAACATCTGGAGCCGGCCGAGACCGACGACGGCGAGGACTCCATCGACGCCGTGGTCAAGTGGCGGGGCGAGGTCAGGGAGCTGACCGGGTCCGGCAACGGCCCACTGGCGGCGTTCGTCGCCGCGCTCAACGAGATGTTCGACGACGAGGTGCGCATCCTCGACTACTCCGAGCACGCGATGACCGCCGGGGACGACGCCACCGCGGCCGCCTACGTCGAGGTGCAGTTCGGCAATCGGGTGTTCTGGGGTGTCGGCCGGGCCGGGTCGATCACCACGGCGTCGCTGCGCGCGGTGGTCTCGGCGGTCAACCGGGCGTACGCCGACGAGGCCGTCGACCCCGAGGACACCGTGGGCAGCATCGAGGGCGCCCGCACCTGGGCTCCCTGACCGCCCCGGCGCCCGCACGC
>NZ_JAALDV010000493.1:0-2625 GCF_014145045.1 Dietzia sp. DQ12-76 | reverse complement strand
GGCCGCGGCCAGTGCCAGCAGGGGATCCGGTTCGTCGTCGACCGGGGGCAGGGCGCACCCTCCGGCGAGCGCCAACCCGGTGGCGACCGCGGTCACGGCGACGAACCGTCGGCGCGACACGGGGGCGGTGAAGGAATCGGGCACCCCGACATCCTGCCAGGGCCCGTCGGTAGCCGGTCCCGGGGGCGGTACAGTGATCCGGCCCGTCCGCAACCCGGATCGGCACCCACCAGCCGCGACGCCAGGAGCACAGTGATCGTCCCCGAGCCCGACAGGGCGCACATCCGCAGAGCGGTCGTCGACCGCGGACTCGAACTCGAGGAGATCCGGGAGGACTCCCGGGCGGCCGACTGGCACGTCACCGTCGTCGTGGCCGGCGACTCCGGTGTGACCCTGGACGATCTCGCGAGCCTGTCGACCGATCTCGATGCCGTCGCCGAGCAGTGGGGGGCACCCGACCAGGCGGTGACGTTCGAGGTGACGAGCCGCGGCGTGGACGCCCCTCTGGAGGCTCCCCGGCACTGGAGACGGGCACGCGGACGCCAGGTCGACCTGACCTACGTCGAGGGGGTCGGCGGTCCGGCCCGTGGGCGGATCGGTGACCTCGACGAGGAGAACGGGACCGTACGGCTGGTCTCGAGGTCGGGTCGTGGGATGCGTGTGGACTCGGTACCGTTGGACGGCGTGGCACGCGCTGTGATCCGGGTCGAGTTCCGTCCCGCTCCGGAGGACGAACTCGCCCTCCTGTCGGAGCCCGCGAACCCCGGACGTGGCGGGCGAGAAGGAGAAGACAGTTGAACATCGACATGGCGGCGCTGAACATGTTGTCCCAGGAGCGGGAGATCCCGTTGGACGACCTGGTGCGGACCCTCGAGAACGCCCTGCTCACCGCGTACAAGCGCACCGAGGATGCGCACCGAGTCGCGAGGATCCAACTCGACCGGAAGGCCGGGACCGTCACCGTGATGGCCGCCGAGGTCGACGAGGAGGGGAACCGGATCGGCGAGTTCGACGCCACGCCCTCCGATTTCGGCCGGGTGGCGGCGGCGACGGCCCGGCAGATCATCCTCCAACGCCTGCGGGAAGCGGAGACCGAGCGGATCTACGGCGACCTCGTGGCCCGCGAGGGCGAGGTGGTCAGCGGGGTCATCCAGTCGGACTCACGCGCGAACGCCCGAGGGATCGTCGTCGTGCACATCGGACCCGAGAACGGAGGGACCGAGGGCACCATCGCTCCGGCCGAACAGGTCCCCGGCGAGACCTACGAGCACGGTGCGCGCATCAAGTGCCACGTGGTGGGGGTCCACAAGGGTCCGCACGGTGCCTCGGTCTCGCTGTCCCGTACCCACCCCGACCTCGTCCGTGGCCTGTTCGCCCTGGAGGTCCCCGAGATCGGCGACGGTTCGGTCCGGATCTCGGCGATCGCGCGCGAGGCCGGCCACCGGACCAAGATCGCGGTGGAGACCACCGTGTCGGGCCTCAACGCCAAGGGCGCGTGCATCGGGCCCAACGGCGCCCGCGTACGGGCGGTGATGTCGGAACTGAACGGCGAGAAGATCGACATCGTGGACTTCGACGAGGACCCGACGGTCTTCGTCGGCAACGCGCTGTCGCCTGCCAAGGTGATCTCCGTGACCGTGGCGGACGCCGAGACCAGGGCGGCGCGGGTCGTGGTCCCCGATTATCAGCTCTCACTCGCGATCGGCAAGGAGGGTCAGAACGCCCGCCTGGCCCATCGCCTGACACAGTGGCGGATCGACATCCACAGCGACGCGGAGTGACCTCCGGCGCGTGCGCGGTCCACGCGGTCGGGCGCGCCGTTAGTCTCGAGGGTCGACGACCTGTAGACTCATCTGATGTCACAGTGACTTCACGTTCACCCACTCGCGTGGGGGTGCGGTGAGAAACCGAGGCGGCCTCATGCAGGTGCGACACGACCAGCAGCAGGGCGCGGCCGAGGTGCGGGGTCCGGTTCGGACCTGCGTCGGCTGTCGCCGCCGGGATTCAGATTCCCGGCTCCTGCGGATCGTCCTCGATCCACGGGCGGCAGCCCTCTCGCCGGACCCCGCCCGGCGAGCGGTCGGACGGGGAGCCTGGGTGCACCGTGACCAGCGGTGCATCGCGACAGCACTCGACCGCAAGGCCTTCACGAGGTCACTGCGGGTCACCGGGAACGTGTCCCACGACGCGATCTCGGAGGTGCTCGAGACGCTATCGTCGTGAGCACGAGACCACCCGTCGGCCGCATGGGCCGATCGGGGGAGCACATGAGAAGGAACGGACCAGACACGATGAGCACACCGTGAAGCTCCAGCGATGAACGTCCATCGAATGTAGACCGAGGTCGCGCGGCCAGCCCTGCCGTGGAGACCTCGCAGTGAGGAGAGCAGTGGCAGGCAAGCCCCGTGTACACGAACTGGCAAAAGAGTTCGGTATCACCAGTAAAGAACTTCTGACGAAACTCCGCGATCAGGGGGAGTTCGTCAAATCCGCGTCCTCGACCCTCGAGGCGCCGGTCGTCCGTCGCCTCCGCGAGTCGCACGCACCGGCGGGCGGTGGATCCGACGCCGCGGCCTCGACGCCCGGCACGGGTGGGTCGACGGCACCCAAGCCCGGCGGGACCTC
>NZ_JAALDV010000492.1:0-3081 GCF_014145045.1 Dietzia sp. DQ12-76 | reverse complement strand
CGTCGAGCCGACGCCGGGCCCGTCGTCGCAGGCGGGAGGTGGGCGCGGCTCGGCGAGTCGACGTCATGCGTCCACCCTGCCCCACGGCCGCACCGCGGTCGGGCCGACCCCTCGGATCAGATCTTGACGAGCATCTTCCCGACGTTGGCCCCGCGCATGAGGTCGAGGAACGCGTCGACCGAGTTGTCGATGCCCTCGACGACCGTCTCGTCGAAGACGATCTCGCCCGAGGCCACCCACGGACCGACCTTCTCCGCGAACTCCTTGAACAGGTGCATGTACTTGTTGACGGTGAAACCCTGGAGGGTCAGCCCGCGGGTGATGGCGTGCCAGAGGTTGTCCGGGCCCGGCGAACGCTCGGTGGCGTTGTACGAACTGATCGCCCCGCACAGGGCCAGCCGACCGTCATCGTTCATCAGGTCCAGTGCGGCCTCGAGGTGGTCGCCACCGACGTTGTCGAAGTACACGTCGATACCCTCGCCGTCGGCGCTGCCGAAGTGCTCGCGCAGGAGCGTGCGGACCGGGCCTTCACGGTAGTTGAGCGCGGAGTCGAACCCGTAGTCGCTGATGGCCTTGTCGACCTTCTCCGCGCTCCCGGCCGAACCGACGACCTTCGATGCGCCCATGAGTCGGGCGATCTGACCGACTGCCGACCCCACGGACCCGGCCGCCCCGGAGACGAAGACGGACTCGCCCTCCCGGAAGCGCCCGATGTGCAGCAGGCCCACATACGCGGTGAGGCCCGTGGTCCCGAGGATCCCCAGGTACGCGGAGATCGGGACACCCTCGATCTCCTGAACCACCCGGAACTGTCGGCCGCCGCCCTGCGCGACGTCCCGCCAGCCGAGATCGTGCATCACGACCGACCCGACCGGGTGGGCGTCGGAGCGGGACTCCACCACCCGCCCGACGGCGCCACCGGTCATGGTCTCGTTCAGCTCGAACGGCGGGATGTACGAGCGGCCCTCGTTCATCCGGCCGCGCATGTAGGGGTCCACGGAGAGGAACTCGTTGGCCACGCGCACCTCGCCCTCGGCGAGGTCGGGGAGGTCGACGACGACGGTGCGGAAGTCGTCATGGGTGGGCCAGCCACGCGGGCGGCTGACGAGCTGGATCTGGGTGCTGGTCGTCATGACTCATGTGTACGCGCCCTGTCTGCGGGGCTGCCACCGGCCACACCTCTAGTAGGCTTCGCCTTCGTGCAGGACCAGCCCACTCCCGACCCCGCTTCGGCGACGCTCCCCGACGAGCGCGTCCGCAGCGAGATCGTCAGCGACTCCCAGACCTTCCGCCGGGCCGTGGCCGACCTCCGCCAGGGGCTGGGTCAGCGGGAGTTGTGGCTCTCCCTGGGGTGGCAGGACATCAAGCAGCGCTACCGCCGCTCGACCCTGGGCCCATTGTGGATCACCATCGCCACCGGCGTCATGGCGACCGCTCTGGGGCTGCTGTACTCGATCCTGTTCCAGATCCCGCTGGCCGAGTTCCTCCCCCACGTCACCGTGGGACTGATCCTCTGGGGATTCATCTCCGGCTGCATCAAGGAGGGCTCGGAGGTCTTCATCTCCAACGAGGGCCTGATCAAACAACTGCCGAGCGCGCTGAGCGTCCACGTCTACCGGCTGGTGTGGCGGCAGTTCCTGTTCCTCTGCCACAACCTGGTGATCTGGGTCGTGCTCATGCTGATCTACCCGCGCCCGCTGGGCTGGGACCTGCTACTGGCCGTTCTGGGCCTGGCGGTCCTCATGGTCAACGGCGTCTGGGTGGCCATGCTGTTCGGCATCCTCGCCACCCGATTCCGCGACATCGCGCCGCTCCTGGACTCCCTGGTGCAGCTGCTGTTCTACATGACCCCCATCGTGTGGACCACGCAGACGCTGTACGAACAGGGCGGGGAGATCGCGGACCGGGCTCGCATCGCCGAACTCAACCCGCTCTACCACTACCTGGAGATCGTGCGTGCCCCCATGATCGGCCAACCCGTCGCCGCGTACCACTGGTGGATCGTCCTGGCCTGCACGGCCGTCGGTCTGATCCTCGCCTTTGTCGCGCTGCGCCGGTTCCGCTCCCGAGTCCCGTACTGGGTGTAGGAGGTACATCCCATGAGCCCCGCCACCCCGACCCCCGGCGGCGTGTCCATCGACTGCGTGGACGCGTGCGTGGACTTCCCGATCTTCGACGCCAAGTCCCGCTCCCTGAAGAAGGCCGTCCTCGGCTCCGCCGGCGGCGCGATCGGGCGGAACTCGTCCAACGTCGTCGTCGTCGAGGCCCTGCGAGACATCACGCTGTCCCTCCGGGAAGGTGACCGCATCGGGCTGATCGGACACAACGGTGCCGGCAAGTCCACGCTGCTGCGGCTGCTGTCCGGAATCTACGAACCCACCCGCGGCGCCGCCCGGATCCGGGGACGCGTGGCCCCGGTGTTCGACCTCGGCGTGGGCATGGATCCGGAGATCACCGGATACGAGAACATCATCATCCGCGGCCTGTTCCTGGGCCAGACCCGCAAGCAGATGAAGGCCAAGGTCGAGGAGATCGCCGACTTCACCGAGCTCGGTGACTACCTGGACATGCCGCTGCGCACCTACTCGACCGGGATGCGCGTGCGGTTGGCGATGGGCGTGGTGACCTCGATCGACCCGGAGATCCTGCTGCTCGACGAGGGCATCGGCGCGGTGGACGCCGAGTTCATGAAGAAGGCGCGGATCAAGTTGGCGGACCTGGTCTCCCGGTCCGGCATGCTGGTGTTCGCCTCCCACTCCAACGAGTTCCTGGCCCAGCTGTGCGACTCGGCGATGTGGATCGACCACGGACGCATCCGGCAACGGGGCAGCATCGAGGAGATCGTCACCGCCTACGAGGGCCCCGAGGCCGGGCGGTCCATCGCCGCCTACATGGAGAGGATGGAGCGTGAGGCCTGAGGGCGGCTCCGGCCCGGGTGCGGGCCCCGGCTCGGACCCCGGATCGGGCTCGCGCGCCCGATATGGACCCGAGGGGGCGCGTACTCCCACCGGAAGCGAGCGATCCGGGCGCGCAACCGGGCAGGGGCCGGGCGATTCGCGGCGAGTGGTGGCCGTGGTGGTC
>NZ_JAALDV010000491.1:4086-6744 GCF_014145045.1 Dietzia sp. DQ12-76 | reverse complement strand
CGGCCGCCCCCGGCCGGGCTCCGGCCTGGCTCCGGCCGGCCGGGCGCGGTGGACGGGTCAGCCCGAGTTTCGCAGCGCTGTGGCCAGGCCGTTCATCGTCAATTGGATGCCCGTGCGCACGTCGGGGTCGTGATCGCCCGCGCGGTAGCGCCGCAGCAGCTCCACCTGCAGCCTGTTGAGCGGTTCGAGATACGGGAACCGGTTCCGGACGGAGCGGGCGAGGGCCGGGTTGTCGTCCAGCAGGGTCTCCTGACCGGTCACGGCCAGCAGCATCTCGCGGGTGAGCTCGAACTCGTCGGAGATCACCCCGTGGATCCTCCTGCCCACCTCGGCGTCCGGGACCAGCTCGGCGTACCGGCCCGCCAGACTCATGTCGGCCTTGGCCATGACCTGGGCCATGTTGGACAGCGTGGTGCGGAGGAACGGCCAGTCCCGGTAGAGGCGGCGCAGTGTGGCCAGCCGCTCCTCGGCGTTGGCGCCCCCCGCGTCGTGGCCCTCCGAGTCCGTGGGCCCGCCGTCGTCGATCCAGCGCTTCAGGGCGCTGCCCACGCCGAACCAGCCGGGCAACATCACACGGGACTGCGACCACGACAACACCCACGGGATCGCCCGGAGGTCGTCGACCGAGGAGGTCTGCTTCCGGGACGTGGGGCGGGAGCCGATGTTGAGCTCGCCGATCTCGCTGAGCGGGGTGGAGGTGGTGAAGTACTCGATGAACCCCGGGTCCTCGTGGACCAGCTCGGCGTACGCCTCGCGACCGAGGCGGGCGAGGGCGGCCATCACCGCGTAGGCCTGCTCCGCGTCGTCCCCCAGACCCTCCACGTCGAGCAGCGAGACCTCGAGGGTGGCCGCCACCAGTGCCTCGAGGTTGCGGCGGGCCCGGACGGGCTCCGAGTACTTGGCGGAGATGATCTCCCCCTGTTCGGTGATCCGAAGCGCGCCCTGCACCGCGCCCGGGGGCTGCGCGAGGATCGCGTCGTAGGAGTTCCCGCCGCCGCGCCCCACCGCGCCGCCGCGGCCGTGGAAGAAGCGCAGGTGCACATCGGCGCGTGCGGCCGCGTCGACCAGAGCGAGCTCGGCCTCGTACAGCGACCAGTTGGCGGCGAGGTACCCCCCGTCCTTGTTGGAGTCCGAGTAGCCCAGCATGACCTCGAGCACGTCCTCCTGGGAGCGCACCAGTGCGCGGAACTGGGGCAGCGCCAGCGCCGCGTCGAGCATCCGCGCCCCGCCGGCGAGGTCGTCGATGGTCTCCAGCAACGGGATGAGGCGCACGGTCGACCGGGGTTCGTCCGGGCTACCGGAGAACAGTCCGACCTCCTTGAGGAGGATGGCGGGTTCGAGCAGGTCGGAGACCGAACCGCACATCGACACGATGTAATGGGGCACCACGTCCGGTCCGAGCCCGGCGACCGCTTCCGCGGCCGCACGCAGGACGCCCATCTCCTTGTCCGCGAACTCCGAGAGCTCCGCACGGACGCCCAGCAGCGGGCGATCGTGGGAGAGCTCGGCGAGCAGGAGCTCGACACGGGCGTCCTCGTCGAGAGCCGAATAGTCCTCGGACACCCCGGCGAGCGCGAACAGCTCGGTGAGCAGGTCCTCGTGCGACTCCGAGTTCTGGCGCATGTCCAGGGACTGCAGGTGGAACCCGAACGAGTTCAGCGCCCACCGCAGGTCCCGCAGTCGCGGGGCCCGCAGCAGGTCTGACCCCACCGCGGAGAGTCCGGCGTCGATGGTCTCGAGGTCCGCCGCCATCTCCTCCGGGTCCTCGTACGGGGGATCGTCGTCCAGGCCGATGAGACGCCCGGCGGACAGGAGTACCGAGCGGGGCAGCGACGACCCGGTCGCGCGGGCACGCGCGGCGAGCCGACGACGGACCACGCGGACCGCCTGGCGGAACGGTACGTCCTCCCGGGCCGGGCTCCCCTCGACCTGGGTGTCCTCGAGGGAATCGGCCAACGCGGCTATCCCCGGGTCGACCTCGACGATCCGGGCCGACATCGACAACTCGCGTTCGAGGAGTCGCAGCTGCTCGGCGTAGTGACCGTGCAGCAGCTCGGCCGCCCGGTCGGTGGCGAACCGCACCACGTCACCCGTGACGTACGGGTTGCCGTCGCGGTCGCCGCCGATCCACGAACCGGGCCGCACCACCGCACGACCCCCGCACCCGAGGCGGTCGTCGATCTGGGCGTTGAGCGGCGGGATCACCTCCAGCAGGGTGGCCTCGTAGTACTGCAGACCGGCCATCACCTCGTCCTCGATGTGGGGACGCTCGTTACGGATGAGAGCGGTCTGCCACAGCGCGAGCACGAGGCGGCGCAGCTCGAGCTCGATCTCCGCGATCTCCGCCTCCGTCACCGGGTCCTGGTCCCTCGAGCGCAGATCGTCCCGGCGACCCATGAGGAGATGCACCCGGCGGGTGGCCTCGAACACCATCCGGCGACGGGTCTCCGTGGGGTGCGCGGTGAGCACCGGGGACACGCGGGCGGTCGCCCGCACGGCGGCCAGTCGCTCGTCGTCGTCCGCCGCCAGCAGGTCCGCGACCCGGGTCCACGTGACCTCCAGGTCCCCGTCGGGCGGCGACTCTCCCGCGGCCCGGTGGATCCGCCTGCGGCGCTCCTGATGCAGGTCCTCCGCCACGTTGGCGAGCAGGGCGAACAG
>NZ_JAALDV010000491.1:0-3886 GCF_014145045.1 Dietzia sp. DQ12-76 | reverse complement strand
TCCCGGATCGTGTCGCCGAGCAGGGAACCCAGGAACCGGACGTCCTCCCGCAGGGGGGCCACCGCCCGGGCGAGAGGATCGGTCCCGGAATCGGGTGCGAGGCGATCCTGTGCGGTGTCTGTCATGGCCGCCAGGGTAGGCGGGGGATGTGACACCTGGGTGAAACCCGGGGTCGTGGGGGTCCGGGGCGGCGGGGGCCCGTGGCGGCAGAGGATCGGGGGAGGGGGACGGGCGGGGATCAGTGGCGACACGGGGGACATCCCTGATGCCCCGACGCCCCCGAGAGGCGCACACTGGGGGCATGACGCAGCAGCCCGGATCCCCCCAGTACGGCGAACCCCAGTACGGCCAGCCCGTGGCCGGACCCGACGACCGCACGCCCGCGGCCCTGGCGCACGCGTCCAGCCTCATCGCCATGGCGCTCTCGGCGGGGTGGCTCTCCTTCGTGGGCCCGCTGGTCATGTGGCTGATCTACAAGGACCGCAGCCCGTTCGTCCGGCAGGCCGCGGCCGGGTCCTTCAACTTCAACGTTGGTCTGTGGATCATGAGCATCGTCGGCTGGGTCTTCATCATCACCGTGATCGGCATCCCCATCGGACTGGTCCTGCTGGCGGTCTCCTTCGTCCTCCAGATCGTCGGTCACCTGATCGGAGTCGTGCGCGCGACCCGGGGCCGGACCATCAACTACCCGTTCCAGCTGCGCATCCTGAGCTGACGACCCCGCTCCCCCCGGTCAGCGCGCGGAACTCGTCGTCGGCCCCTCCCACCGACGCGGCGCCGCCGCCTCGCACCGGTCCCGGCGATCCGGTAGTAACGAGAGGGGGCGGCGCGCCATCCGGGCGCGCGGGAGCCGAAGGGACGCGGAATGGGCGCAGATGCGCGCATGAACACCGGGGTCGACGCCGAGGTCGTCCGTGATGTCAGCGCAGCGGCCGGCGCGTCCGGTCCGGCGCCGGGCGACGTCCGACTCACCAGCGTCCACAATTTCCGGGACGTCGCCGGCCATGGATACGCACTCGAGCCGTCCGGGACCATGGCCCGCGGTCTGGTCTACCGGTCCACCACCTTGTCCGTGGGTGAGGACGATCTCGGCGTGCTCAACCGGCTCGGGGTGAGCACCGTCGTCGACCTGAGGACCGACGAGGAGATCGTCCGACAGCCCGACGTGATCCCGGACGGGGCCCACTACCTCGCGATCGACGTCCTCGCCGGGAACACCTCCGCCGCCGCCTTCACCGGGGCCGGCACGTACAGCGTCGAGGACGCCCGGCGGGAGACGGCGATCATGTACGAGCGGTTCGTCGTCGGGGACGCCGAGCGGACGGGTTTCGGACGCGCGGTCCGCGCCGTGGCGCGGTCGACGGGCCCGGCGATCGTGCACTGCACCGCCGGCAAGGACCGGACCGGCTGGACCTCTGCCGTCCTGCAGCTGCTCGCCGGCGTCCGCGAGGAGGACGTGATCGCCGACTACATGCTGACGCGCGAGCTGTCCGTCGACTTCGTCGACGCCATCCGCTCCTACGTCCGCGCGGAGATGCCCGAACGCCTGGAGGCGATCGACGTGCTCATCGGGGTCGAGGAGGTCAACATCAGGCGGTCGCTGACAGCGTTGACCCGTGAGTTCGGCGATGTCCGTCGCTACCTCGTGGAGGGCGCCGGTGTGGAGGAGGGCCTGGTGGACGAGTTGGGGGCCCGGCTCAGAACACCACGATGACCGCGCCGAGCACGCCCCCGAAGGCGATCGCCTCGAGAACCACCGCCACCGTGCGGCCCACCTCGGTCCGTGCCATCGAATGAACCCTGGGGCCCGCCATCGTCAGCGCGAACACCAGCACCAGCAGCGCCACACCCACCAGGGTGTCGGCGAGGAGTGCCGCGACGCCGTAGACGGCTCCGAGGCCGATCAACCCTCCCGTCGCCGCGGCCGAGACCGTGGTCAGCGGCGCCGGGAAGACCGCGGCCGGAGCGGTGTCGCGGATCCCGCGGTCGTCGACGCCGGGCCGGGCCTCCGCCCCGGGGCCCTCAGCAGGAGGATCCGGGACGGAATGGTTCCGGCCCCCGTCCTCTAGCGTCAGATGTCCGTTCATGTCCAGGACCCTACGTCCGATTTCCACGGGAACGCTCGGGCGACCTTAGGAAACTGATCGGAAAATGGAAAGGACTGGTCAAGGGCGGTATTTCGGCCGGAGAGATCGGTCACAACGTCGGCTAGGGCAGCTGCCGGGGCCGTGCGGCTGCAGGACCGTCACAGGGGCCGCCCGCGTAGGATCTCGCCTGGAACCGGTGGGGGCCGGGACTAGTTCGACAGCGGGGAAGATCGGGGGATCGGCGTGGCAGCTACGGGTGCACTGGGAGGGTGGTTCGAGCCCGGAGACGATGCCGGGAGGGCCTTCGACGAGGCCGAGGCGCTGCTCATGGCGTGTGAGGACCTCACCGCCGTGATGGAGACCATCCGGCACTCGGATTCCCCGGTCGAGGCGCGGCGCGCCCTCAAGACGGGGTTCGGGTTCTCCGGGAGGCAGGCCGCGTTGCTCCTCACGCTCCCGGTGATGTCGTTCACCCGATCCGAACGCGACCGGATGCGCGACAGCCGCCGGGACCGGCTGGAGCTCTTCGCCGACGTCACCGGGTCGATCCCGGCGCTGCGGCAGGACGACGTCCGATCGGCACCGGCACTGGCTCCTGTGGGCCCGGATCCATCCGTCGCCCGGCCGGAGTGGGCCGCCGACATCGACGGAGCCCTCGAACGGACCCGGTGGGTGATGAACGGGGAGAGGGGGGATGGTTCGACTCCCCAGGAGTCCGTGACCACCGGGGTTCCCGCATCCACCGCGCCAGTGGTTCGTCGATCGCGGTCCGGCCGCGTGGATGACGCCTCGGTGGTGCTCGACGAACAGGTCGGGGAGCTGTGCGACGCGCTGGCCGAGATCGTGCAGGTGCAGGGAGCGCCCGGTGCGTGGCTGGATGATCCCCGGGCCTCCGACTCCCGGTCGGGCATGTTGCTCGACAGTTGCGGCGTCGACGATTCGGTGGGGATCCGCACGCTTCTCTGGCATCTCCGCCGGACGGGCCTGGACGCGGTCGAGGGACTGTTACCGTTCGCGGACCCGGTGGACCCCGCCCGGGGCTTCGACGTGCAGGCGAGGATGTTCGAGCACGCCATGGCCACCGGTGGACTGGGTTCGGAGCCGGGGCCCGGGGTGACCTGGGCGGGTCGACTGTGGCCGATCGCGGAGAGGCGGGGCTACGGGTACGCCGTGGCCTACCGGGACGGTCCGGATGCCGGAGCGGTCTGGGCGTACGGCGGAGACGAACCGCTCTACCGGGTGTGGGATTCGGTCGTGGACCTGCTGGTGGAGGTGTACCGGGCGGTGACCACCGGCGAATCGTGCGACGCGGCGATCGCCGCCGCGACGAACGGACGCGTGGCGTGGACGAACCTCAACTGAGATCCCGTCCTATGACGGTGGCCCGGCCGCCGCGGCAGAACACGAGCTCGACGCGGCTGACGGTCCGGCCGGTGGTCGCCCGCAGGAGTTCGGCGTACGCGCACAGCTGGAGCAGGTAATCGTCCACGGTGGCGCAGGTGACGGCGACATCGGTCTTGTAGTCGATGACGGACAGGGACCCGTCGGGGTGGTCGACGACCAGGTCGACCACCCCGTCCACCGCGACGGACGTGCCGTTGGTCGTGGCGAGGGATCCCGCGACCGGCAGCTCCGCCCAGTGCGGACGGCCAGCGGCCCTGCGCACGGGGTCCGAGGTGAGGGCCGTGCGGGCGACGGCGACCATCTCCTCGACGGCCTCGGGGGACCTGGCGTCGCGGACGCCGCCACCGAGACCGAGGGAGGTGAGCTGATCGGCCGCCCACGACTCCCACTCCCGG
>NZ_JAALDV010000490.1:0-1018 GCF_014145045.1 Dietzia sp. DQ12-76 | reverse complement strand
CGCGTCGCGACGCCGCACCGGTCGGAGCGTGACCACGCCGGCGCGGACCCGGAGGGGTCCGGCCTCGAGCGGCCACCCGGGGTGGGCGGTCGCATCGGTCGCGACGACGTTCCACATGGTCTCGGACCCGGATCGGCTCAGCCGCGTTGGGCGAGGAACATCACGTCCACCTCGTCACCGGTCCGGACGGCGGAGACGTCGGGGTCGATCACCACGAGGCAGTTCGCCTCCGCGAGCGAGGCGAGCAGGTGGGTGGAGGATCCCTGCGCGCCGCCGAGCGCCCGCACCAGGTACTCACCGGTGTCGGTGTCTCGCATGAGCTGTCCGCGCAGGTAACCGCGCCTGCCCTCCACCGAGGAGATGGGGGCGACGGTGCGGGCGCGGACCGTCCGGCGCATGGGCTGCCGCTTGCCCAACGCGATGCGGATCAGTGGCCGGACCATGATCTCGAAGACGACGAGGGCGCTCACCGGGTTCGACGGCAGGAGGAATGTGGGGACCTCGTCACGACCCAGTCGCCCGAACCCCTGGACCGATCCGGGATGCATGGCCACGCGGTTGACCTCGATCTGCCCGAGCTCCTCCATGACCTGCCGGATCCTCGTGGTGGCCTCACCGCCGGCCGCGCCGGAGACCACCACGAGTTCACTGCGCACAAGCTGCCCCTCCAGGACCTCGCGCAGCCTCGAGGGTTCGGTACTGGCGATACCCACCCGGTGCACGTCGGCCCCGGCGTCACGGCCCGCCGCGGTCAGGGCGTAGGAGTTGACGTCGTAGACCTGGCCGGTGCCGGGGCTGGCGTCGACGTCGAGCAGTTCGTCGCCGACCGAGATCACGGACATGCGGGGCTTGGGGTGCACGAGCACCTTGGACCGCCCCACGGACGCGAGCAGGCCGACCTGGGCCGGCCCGATGATGGCCCCCGCGCGCACCGCGACATCGCCCGGTTGGACGTCGTCGCCCACGCGACGGACGTACTCGCCGCTGGCGACGGTGCGGGTGGGGCTGATGCGCTGGC
>NZ_JAALDV010000489.1:0-3761 GCF_014145045.1 Dietzia sp. DQ12-76 | reverse complement strand
CCACGATCTCCGAGGCGTTCGCGCGGATCGCCGCGGGACCGTGGTCGAGCCAGTCGGTGGCGAGCCCGGTGCGGAGTGTCAGCCCGCCGACCGCCACCGGATCGAGCACCCACGGCGTGCCGTGTTCCCTGGCCGAGGCGATCGCCGCGTGCATGCCCTCCACCTGTTCGGCCGTCGGGTTTCCCACGTTGATCAGCACCCCGGTGGCGACGGCCGCGAAGTCGGCGGCCTCCTCGGGGTGGTCGACCATCGCCGGCGCCGCACCGGCGGCGAGCAGGACGTCGGCCGTGACCTGACGGACCACCGAGTTGGTCAGGCAGTGCACCAACGGTTCGGTCCGGCGCATCGCCGAGACCAGGTGTGCGATGTCGACGGAGCTGGAGCTTGGACCGGAGCCGGGATCGGACATCCCCCCAGTGTGCCGCCCCCGTCCGGGCGCGGCACGGAATAGGCCCCGCGGGACGGGGGTTGGACCCGTCATGACCCCCTCCCCGCTGCCCCTGTCCGTGATCGACTTCGCCTCGGTCCGCCCGGGGCAGTCCGTCGGCGACGCGCTGCGGGACTCGGTCGCCCTGGCCCGCAAGGCGGAGGAACTCGGGTACGAGCGGGTCTGGTACTCCGAGCACCACAACATGGGGTCCATCGCCTCCTCGGCCCCGGCGGTGCTCATGGCGCACATCGCCTCGCAGACACAGCGGATCCGGCTGGGGTCCGGCGGGGTGATGCTGCCCAACCACTCGCCGCTCGTGATCGCCGAGCAGTTCGGCACACTCGCCGAGCTGCACCCGGGCCGTATCGACCTGGGACTGGGCCGGGCCCCGGGCACCGACCCGCAGACGTTCCGCGCTCTACGTCGTGACCCGTCGGCCGCCGAGCGCTTCCCCGACGACGTCCGTGAACTCCAGGCCTTCCTGGGGGACTCGCCCTCGGACCTCGCCCGTACCCGCGGGATCACGGCGACGCCCGGACGCGGGACCAGGATCCCGCTCTACATCCTCGGGTCCTCCCTGTTCGGCGCGCAGCTGGCCGCCGCGTACGGACTGCCCTACGCGTTCGCCTCGCACTTCGCGCCCGATGCGCTCGAGCAGGCCTCGGCGGTGTACCGCGACCGCTTCGAGCCCAGCGATCAGCTGGCCGAGCCGTACATGATCGCCGCGGTCAACGTGGTGGCCGACGACGACACGGAGCGAGCGGCAGGTGAACTGCACTGGTATCGCCGTCAGCGCGTCAAGCTCATGGCCGGACGCGGACGCCACTTCTCGGACGAGGAGCTGGACATGGTGATGGAATCGGCGGCCGGTCGCCAGATCCTGCACATGATCTCCTACACCGCGGTGGGTGACGGGCCGGAGGTCCGCGACTACCTGGCGGACTTCGCCGAACGCGCGGGCGCGGACGAGTTGATGATCGCCCCGGTGGGCTCGAGCCGTGAGCGGGTGCACGGATCGCTGGAGGTCCTGCGCCGGTCGTGGGCTGCCTGAGAGGACGGTCGCCGCGTGCCCTTGGTCACGTATCCGACCCTCCTTGCTACTCGCCGGTAGCCGCGAATCGGAGAGCGCGCCTAGAGTTGATCCATGGCCATTTCTGATGTAGGCGAGTACGCGCACCTGACTACCGAGCAGATCGACGAGCTCGGACGGGAGCTCGACGCGATCAGGGCCGATGTGTTGGCATCCCGCGGGGACCGGGATTACCGGTACATCCACAGCGTGATCCGGCTGCAACGGGGAATCGAACTCGGGGCCCGGGCCGTGTTGTACCTCGGCGCGCGGAACCGGACCGCCTGGGTTCTGGGTACAGGGGCTCTGGCAGTGGCCAAGATCCTCGAGAACATGGAGATCGGGCACAACGTCCTGCACGGGCAGTGGGACTGGATGAACGACCCGGAGATCCACTCCACCACGTGGGAATGGGACCTGGTCGGCAGCTCGGCGGACTGGAAGCACACGCACAACTATCTGCATCACAAGTTCACCAACATCGTCGGGATGGACGACGACGTGGGGTTCGGGGTCCTGCGGGTCACACGTGACATTCCGTGGGAGCCCAGGTTCTCCGCGAACTTGCTCGTCAACACCGCGCTCATGGCGGGATTCGAGTGGGGGATCGGACTGCAGGGGGTCCGTGTCCAGGACGCGCTCCCGGGCTCCGATGCCAGCCCGGCCGACCAGCGCACCGCCCGTGCGTTCCTGCGCAAGGCGGGAAAGCAGGTGCTCAAGGACTACATCCTGTTCCCCGTTCTGGCCGGGCCGGCCGGACGGCAGGCGCTGACCGCGAGCTTCGCCGCGAACATCATCCGGAACATCTGGACCAACGCGGTGATCTTCTGCGGGCACTTCCCGGACGGGGCCGAGAAGTTCACGGCCAAGGACGTGAAGCACGAGTCGCAGGCCGAGTGGTACCTGCGCCAGATGCTCGGCAGTGCCAACCTCGACGGCGGCCCGGTCATGAGCCTCATGTCGGGCAACCTGTCGTTCCAGATCGAGCACCACATGTTCCCCGACCTGCCGTCCAACCGGTACGCGGAGATCTCGCTCCGGGTCCGGGAGTTGTGCGACCGGTACGACCTGCCCTACGTGAGCGGACCGCTGTGGAAGCAGTACCTGCAGTCCTGGCGCACCATCGCGAGGCTCTCACTGCCCGACAGGTTCCTCCACCGGACCGCCGACGACGCGGCGGAGACCCGCAGCGAGAAGATGTTCGACCGGATGCCGAAGATGCCGGGTCTGACGTCCGCACTGGCTGCGCTCCGGCAGAAGGGGCGCGCCCAACTGGTCCACTGACCCCTTTGGCAGACTGGCCGGCATGTCGCTGAAGAGCATGTTGGAGGCCGCCTCGGCCGGTGGGACCGTGGAGATCGCGGACGGGTGGACACAGGGCCGGGCGATCTACGGGGGACTGACCGGAGCCCTGCTGCTCGCGGCGGCCAAAGGCCGCGTGAGGGATGCGTCGCCGTCAGGGGTGGGGGCCGGGTCGGGAGACGGCGTGGCCGCCGGTTCTTTACACCCGTTGAGATCATTCACCGTCTCGTTCGTCGGCCCTGCTACGACGGGCGGCGTCGAGGTCGACGCGGAGATCCTCCGGGTCGGGAAGAACGTGACGCAGGCCCGGGCCACCCTGCGACAGGAGGGCGCGATCGTCGCCACGGCACTGGCGGCGTTCGGGCGGCACCGCGAGTCCACCATCGCCGTCGCGCCGCGACATCCCGTGCCGGAGTTGCCGGAACCCGGCACGATCGAACCGTTTCCGTACATCGAGAAGGTGACCCCCGAGTTCTACCGGTTCCTCGCGTTGAGGCAGGTGGGTGGCGCCCTGCCCTTCAGCGGAGCCGAGACCGGCGATCTGTCGGGCTGGGCGCAGTTGCGCGAGGCCCCGGAGGAGTTCCACGAGGAGCACCTGTTGGTGCTCGCGGACGCCTGGCCGCCGGCGACCATCCAGATGCTCTCCGGGTTCGCGCCCGCCAGCAGTCTGACCTGGACGCTGGAGCTCGTCTCGGAAGTCGGCCCCGACACGATCCCGCCGGAGGCGGTCTTCGCGTACGAGGCCACCACCGATGCCTCCCGCGACGGGTACGCCCACACGCACGCCATGCTGTGGGGACCCGATGGGGCACTGACGGCGATCAGCCGCCAGACCATCACCGTGTTCGGGTGACGGCCGGCGGCTGATCGATCGGGCGACTCGAGGGGGAGCGGACTCAGCCGGCGGGGCGGCTGGCCCTCCGGCGCTCGCCGCCCCGCGGCTGCCCCGCACTCTGGGCG
>NZ_JAALDV010000050.1:0-4041 GCF_014145045.1 Dietzia sp. DQ12-76 | reverse complement strand
CGTCCCGCTCGGCGGCCTCGGTGCGTGGCAGGGCGGGTGGGGGCACGGCAGACGGGGGCGCCGCCCTCACCCCGCGGCCCTCCGCGCTCTCACCCGAGCGTTCGTGCCGGTGTTCCGAACCCCACTCGTCGAGCACTCGCCGTATCCCGGGGAAGTCGATGAGCAACACATCGAACCCCACGCACAGGACCAGGGACCCGTCGGGCCGCACTACGGCAGCGAACGTGTGCACCGGCCATCGGTGGGCGGGCGCGCGACGGTGGGACAGGTCCTGCCGCGCCTCATCCTCGGCAGCCTGTGGGTCGGGGTGCGAGCGGAGATCCACGATCTCGAACCGGTGGACCCCCGGATCGTCGAGCACCCGGCCCACGCCGTCGCGTCCCACCACCGCCCGGAGCATCGGGTGGCGGGCCACCACGCGGTTCCACGCCGACTCGAGCTCTCCCACGGTGGTGAGGGCGTCAGTCCCGGCAGGCAGCACGAACTCGTACTCGGAGTAGAAGTACGTCGAGACGCCGCCGAGCGGGTAGTCGTCACCCCGGCCGACCCAATAGGTGCCCTGTACGGGAGTCAGAGCGAACGTATCCGGGACCTCCTGACCGCCCGCGTCGGCGGGCGTCATCGCCGTCGACACCTCCGCGGCCACCTTCTCCGCGGACACCGGCCCGGCCGCACATCTCCGCTCGAGTGTCGTCAGGTCGATGTCTCCGACGAAGTCCCGCAGGGGGATCCTCACCCCCGTGCGCTCCACCAGCAGCCGCTGGAGCCGCACCGCCGAGAGCGAGTCCAGCCCCAGGTCCACCAGCGTCCCCGGGCCCACCGAGTCGACCTCCAGGACGTCGCAGACAGCAGCTTCGACCACGGACCAACTCGACGGCATGCCCCACCTCTCGCTCACAACACAAAGCGTCGCTGTCCGGACTGAACCACGGCGACACCGGCACGACTCTATTGATAATGAGTCTCGTTATCAATAGAGTCTCTACAGTCGTTGCCCGTCTCCCCGTTGTTGGAAGGGGGGTCCGCGCGTCCTCGCACCACCACCAGGGAGCCGCCATGTCCTCACCCATCCCCGACGCAGTCGAGGTCGCCGTGATCGGAGCCGGTCCGGCCGGGCTCACGGCGGCGCTCGTCCTGGGCCGCCAGAAGCGGACGGTCGTTCTGGTCGACTCCGGCCAACCGCGCAACGCCCCCGCGACCGAGATGCACATGTATCTCGGCCTCGACGGCAGGTCCCCGAAGGACCTGCGCAGGACGGGGATGGAGGAGGTCGCCGGTCATCCCAACGTCGAGATCGTGCATTCCACCGTGACGGGCATCGAGGTGACCGGCCCCGACACACCGGTCAGTCTCGCCACCTCGGATGGCAGATCATTCCTGGCCGAACGGCTGCTCGTCACCGCCGGGGTCCGAGACGACGTGAGCGGGATCCCCGGTGTGGCGGCGCGCTTCGGACAGGGCGTCTACCACTGCCCGTTCTGCCACGGCCACGAGGTCGACGGGCGGCGACTCGCCGTCCTCACCGACGCCCCGGAGAACCCGGCCCAACCCGGACTGCAGGCGGTCTATCTGGCCACCCACTTCTCCCGCGACGTCACCCTGCTCACCAACGGTCATCCGGTCCCGGACGAGATCCGCGAGACGCTCGCGCGCAATGGCGTTGGGCTCGAGCACCGGCCCGTGACCGAGCTCGGCGGGACCGACGGCGCCCTCACGGTCTCGGTCGGCGACGAGGAGCTCACCTTCGGTGCGGTCTTCCACACCCCCCGGGAGCAACCGCGCGACTCCGTGCTGGGCCTCGATCTCGAGACCGAGGGTGCGCACATCCTGGTGGACTGGCAACAGCGCACGTCGGACCCACGCGTGTTCGCGGCCGGCGACTGCGCCCGTCGTCGCGATGACCCCGTACCGCTGGCGTTCGTGGCCCGCGCCGTCGCCGCCGGACAGGCCGCAGGATTGTGGATCGACCAGGACCTCTTCCGCGCCCAGGCCGGTCTCGGCTGACGCAGTCCCACCCCACCCGTCACCACCCACTCACCTAAGGATCACCACTCTCATGGATCGCCGCGGTTTCCTCCGTCTCATCGCCGTCACCGGTGCCGTCACCGGCGCCGGACTCGCCCTGGGCGCCTGCGCCACCGAGGACGGAGGCGCGAACGGGACCGGCACCGGGACCGGCTCGGGCACAGGCGGAGACGGGGGCACCGTCCGTGTGGCGGCGATGGTCTCCCCGGGGGACACGCTCGACCCCGCCGCGGCGACCTCACCGGGAGCCTGGGTGGGCATCTTCGCTCTGTACGACTCCCTGGTGGTCCTCCTCGACAACGAGCCGGTATCCCAGCTGGCCGAGTCGATCACCTCCAACGACGCGGCGGATGTGTGGACGGTCCGGCTCCGGCCCGACGCCACCTTTTCGGACGGCTCACCGGTGACCGCCGAGGACGCCCTCGCCTCGCTGGTCTACACGGCCGCGTCCCCGATGGCCGGGTCCTTCCTCGCCCCACTGGACACCGCGGCGTCCCGTGCGGTCGACGAGCGCACGCTCGAGCTGCACCTCAGCGCTCCGCGCGCAGACTTCGTCGAGGCTGTCCTGGCCCCGCAGAGCGGCGTGTTCAAGGACGGCGACCCCGACTCCGGCATCGGATCGGGTCCGTTCGTCCTCGAGTCCGGATCGTCCGAGGACGGGTGGGTCTTCACACCCAACCCCCACCACCCGGGCGTCGGCATCGACCGACTCGAGGTGCGGTCGGTCCCGGACCCGGATGCGCGAGCCCGGGCCGTGGTCTCCGGCGACGTCGACTACGCCAACGACCTCCCGGTGACCGCCGCGCGGACGGTGGCCGAACCGGCCCGCATCACCGAGGGAGGCCCGGCGGACTCCAAGGCGCTCGGCCTCATCCTCAACACCCGTGTCGCGCCGTTCGACGACGAGCGGGTACGGACGGCGTTCAAGCTGCTGGTCGACAGGGAGACGCTCGTCGGCACCGTCCTCGGCCAGGGCGCCGTCGTGGGCGAGGACGTCCTGGGCAAAGGCATCAGCGGCTATCCCGACGAGCTGTCCGAGATCTCCCGTGACGTCGACCGGGCACGGTCCATCCTCGCGGAGGCCGGGGTCGACGACCTGACGTTGGTGACCTCCGACGTGGTTCCCGGCCTCAACGACGCCGCCGAGCTCCTGGTCACCCAGGCCCGCGAGGCCGGACTCACCCTCACTCTGGAGCGTCGGGACCCGGCGGCCTATTTCGCCGACATCCCGGGACTCATGGAGTTGCCGCTGTTCTCCCTCTACTGGGTCAACCGTTCGACGGCCACCGCGCTCCCGTTCACCACGGGTACCGCCGGCGGCTTCAACCTCGACGGATTCGGCGCCGACGCGGCGTGGGACCGGCGCCTGGCCGACGCCGCGGCCATCACCGACGACGCCGAACGGCAGGCGGCGGTCGCAGCGCTCGCCACGGAGGTGTCCGAGCGGGGAGGCCAGCTCATCTGGGGATACCAGCCGTTCCTCAACGCCACCACCGACGCCGCTGGTGACGTCCCCTCGAGCCAGTCCGCACCGTTCTTCGGGTCCCGCCCCGACTGATGACGCCCAGACGCGCCGCGGTGCGGATCGCCCAGACGCTCCTCACCTTGGCGGTCACCGTCGTGCTGGCGTTCTGGTTGGTCGACGCACTCCCCGGAGATGCCGCGACGGCGTCATACGTCACCACCGACGCCTCCTGGCTCGCCCGGCGACGGGCCGAGCTCGGACTCGACCTCCCGGTGGCCGAGCGCTTTGTCGAGTGGCTGGCGGGGATGCTCCGGGGTGACCCGGGACTCTCGGCCTCGGGCACGCCTGTCGTCGATCAGATCAGGGAGCCCCTGGCTCGAACGGGCCTGCTGTTGCTCGCGGCGATCCCCGTGGCAGTGGTGGCCGGACTCGGCGGCGGGGTGCTCGCCGGTGCCCGCGCCGGGTCCCGTACGGACCGGGCGACCTCACTCACCGCGGCCGCGGTGCTCGCCACCCCGGAGTTCGTCCTCGCCGTGATTCTCGTGTCGGTC
>NZ_JAALDV010000488.1:0-1642 GCF_014145045.1 Dietzia sp. DQ12-76 | reverse complement strand
GGACCTGCCGGTTGCCCGCTGCCGCAACGCGGGCGGGGACCGGGCCGTCGAGACCGGCGCCGAGCTGATCATCTTCCTGGACGTCGACTGCATGCCCGGCCCGGACCTGGGCTCCCGGTACGCGGACCTCCCGCCCGGCACAGTGGGGATGGGGCCGGTCACGTATCTGCCCGAGTCGCTGGGTGCTCCGGACCCCGCCGAGCTCGCGGGCCTCACCGACCCGCACCCGGCGCGACCGTTCCCCGAGCACGGCCTGCGGAGACTCGAGGCGAGCGAGTTCGGGATGTTCTGGTCACTGTCCTTCGCCCTGCACGCGGATCTCTGGACACGGCTCCGCCGGGAGTTCGGGGGGTTCGACGAGCACTACTCGGGGTACGGCGCGGAGGACACCGACTTCGGTCGCCGACTGCTGCACCGGAGGGTCCCGGTGGTGCTCGTGGCGGGCGCGCACGCCTATCACCGGTGGCATCCGGTGTCGTCCCCGCCGGTGGAACACCTCCAGGACCTGCTACGCAATGGAGCCCACTACGCCGAACGCTGGGGTGAGTGGCCGGCCCCGGGGTGGTTCGAGGAGTTCGAGCGGAGGGGACTGGTCCGGCGCGACGGTGACGGGTGGGTCGCGGTTCCCGCATACCGGAACTCCGAGGGTCGCCGCCCGGGGACCGGGGGCTGACCCCGACGAGACGAGCGTTCCGAACGCCTCGCCCGACAGGCGGGTGTGCGGAACGCTCGTGTCGACGGGGGACGGGCGGGCTGGGAGGGGGGCGGACCTCAGCCCAGGAACGCCTTGTCGGACAGTGTCGCGCCCTTGATCGTGGCGAACTCCTTGAGCAGATCCTGCACGGTGAGTGAGGCCTTCTCCCGTGCGTCCGCCTCGTAGACGATCTGGCCCTCGTGCATCATGATCAGGCGGTTGCCCAGCCGGATGGCCTGTTCCATGTTGTGCGTGACCATGAGGGTGGTGAGCCCGCCCTCCCGGACGATCCGCTCGGTGATGGTGGTGACCAGCTCGGCCCGCTGCGGGTCCAGTGCCGCGGTGTGCTCGTCGAGCAGCATGATCCGCGGCTGGGTGAACCCGGCCATGAGTAGCGACAGTGCCTGGCGCTGTCCGCCCGAGAGCAATCCGACCTTCGCGGTGAGTCGGTCCTCGAGGCCCAGCTCGAGCATGGCGAGCTGGTCGACGAACTGCCGCCGACGCTTCTTGTTCAGGCTCGGGCCGAGCCCTCGCCGCGTGCCGCGCAGGAACGCCAGGGACAGATTCTCCTCGATGGTGAGAGTGGGGGCGGTCCCGGCGAGTGGGTCCTGGAAGACGCGGCCCACATACTTCGCGCGCCTGTGATCGCGCAGGCGGGTGACGTTCCTGCCGTCGATGTCGATTCGTCCGTCGTCGGGGATCAACCGCCCGGACACGACGTTGAGCAGGGTCGACTTGCCGGCGCCGTTGGAGCCGATCACGGTGACGAAGTCGCCCTCGGCCATCGTGAGGCTGAGCCCGTTCAGCGCCCGGCGCTCGTTGACGGTGCCCGGGAAGAAGGTCTTGGACACGTCCGTGACTGTCAGCATGCTCAGCTCTCCTCGCCGCCGGTGCCGGTGCCGGTGCCGGTGGCCTGGTCTGGGCCCGGGGCCGCGGCGCCGGGAGCGG
>NZ_JAALDV010000487.1:0-1798 GCF_014145045.1 Dietzia sp. DQ12-76 | reverse complement strand
CCATCGGCGCGGCGGGACTGGTGCGCCGCGACGCCGACGTGCACATCGGCCGCGCCGCGGCCGAGCGCCGGTTGCCGTACATCCTGTCCTCGCAGGGTTCGTCGCCGATGGAGGCCACCGCCGCGGCCATGAAGGACGCACCGCGCTGGTTCCAGCTGTACTGGAGCAGGGACGAGCAACTCGTGGACAGCTTCATCTCCCGGGCGGAGGCCGCGGGCGCCGGCGCGCTGGTCGTCACCCTCGACACCACGACGCTGGGCTGGCGCCCCTGGGATCTGGACCTGGGCTCATTGCCGTTCACGCGCGGGGTCGGGATCGCGCAGTACACCTCGGATCCACGCTTCGTCGAGATGGTGGCCGAGCGGGTCGCGCAGGAGGCCGAGCCGGGATCCGGCCCGGAGCCGGAGGCGGTCAAGGTCACCCCCAGGGCCGTCGTGACGCTGCTCGAGATGGCCCGGAACCAGCCGGGTGGGTTCCGCAGGAACCTCAGCGCGCCGGAGACCCGCGCCGCCGTCCAGACCTTCCTCGACACGTTCTCGAATCCGGCGCTGAACTGGGACCACATCGCCACCCTGCGGGACCGGACCCGTCTGCCGGTCGTGCTCAAGGGCGTCCTGCACCCGGACGACGCCCGGCGGGCCCTGGACATGGGCGTCGACGCCGTGATGGTCTCCAACCACGGAGGCCGGCAGGTGGACGGGTCCATCGACACCCTGGACGCCCTCGTGCGCATCCGCGAGGCCGTCGGTCCCGAGCCGACCCTGCTGCTGGACTCCGGCATCCGCAACGGCACCGACGTGGTCAAGGCCATGGCGTGCGGCGCGGACGCCGTGACCATCGGGCGGCCCCACATCTACGGGTTGGCCATCGCCGGGCAGAAGGGGGTCGGCGAGGTGCTCGACAACCTGCTCGCCGAGATCGACCTCACGCTGTCGCTGTGCGGCGCGAGTTCGTGGGACGACGTGGACGGCTCGTTGCTGGCCTGAGAGGGTCGCGTCGGCTCGTCGGATCGAGAGGGAGGAGCCCATGCGGGACCCCGAACTGACCGTCCTGCTCACCGTCTACCACGCGATCGAGCCCTCGCAGCTGCGCGACGCCCTGGCCAGCGTGCACGCTCAGACCGTCCAGCCGGCCGAAGTGGTCGTGGTGGAGGACGGCCCCCTGTCGCCAGCGCTGATGGAGGTGCTCGACTCCACCCCCGGACTGCGCAGGTTCGCCCTCCCCGAGAACTCGGGCGCCGCGGCGGCGTCACAACGCGGGCTCGACGAGGTCCGCACCAGCTGGGTCGCCCGCCAGGACGCCGACGACATCTCCCTGCCCGAGCGGTTCGAGCGTCAACTCGACGCCGCCCGCGCGCTCGGGGTGGATGTCCTGGGGTCGGCGATGCTCGAGTTCGACGCCGATCCGGAGCGTCCCACGGCCCTGCGTGCCCTGCCGACCGAGCACGAGGACATCGCCCGCTACGCGCGCATCAACAACCCGGTCAACAACCCGTCCCTGCTCGCGCGAACCGAGGCCATCCGTGCCGTCGGGGGGTACCGCACGGTCCCGTACCAGGAGGATTACGATCTCATGATCCGCCTGATCGGCGCGGGGTACCGCCTCCACAACCTGCCCGAACCGCTCGTGCGGTTCCGGGTCACGCCCGCCCAGTTCAGCCGTCGCAAGAGCCGCGCGCTCACCGCGTCCGAGCGGATCATCCAGCGCACCCTCCTCGACGCGGGCATGATCTCCCGCCCCCGCGCCGTGGCCAACTACCTCGCGCGCAACGCCTACCGACGGTTGCCCGCTCCCGCCA
>NZ_JAALDV010000486.1:0-1022 GCF_014145045.1 Dietzia sp. DQ12-76 | reverse complement strand
GGGGGAGGCAGCTCGCCCGCGTCACGCAGCTGGTCGGCGTGCGCGGCGAGCGCGTCCACCAGGTCCAGCACCGACGCGTTGTCCGGCTGCACGTCCACGCGCAACCCGAACTCGGCGGCGGTCTCGGCGGTCCGCGGACCGATGCACGCGATCAGTGTCCGGGCGTGCGGCTTGCCGGCGATCCCCACCAGGTTGCGGACCGTGGAGGAGCTGGTGAAGCACACGGCGTCGAACCCGCCGCTCTTGATCATCTCGCGGATCTCCGCCGCCGGAGGGGCCGCGCGGACCGTGCGGTACGCGGTGACGTCCTCGATCTCCCAGCCGCGGCCGGTCAGACCCTCGGCGAGGGTCTCGGTCGCGATGTCGGCGCGCGGCAACAGGACCCGGTTGACGGGGTCCAGGATGTCGTCGTACGGCGGGAAGACCTCGAGCAGACCCAGGCTGGACTGCTCGCCGGAGGGCAGAAGCTCGGGCTGGATGCCCAGCTCGCGGACCCGTTCCGCGGTGCCCTCGCCCACGCAGGCGATCTTCACACCGGAGAACGCGCGCGCGTCGAGGCCGAACTCGCAGAACTTCTCCCACACCGCGCGGACCGCGTTGGAGGAGGTGAAGACGACCCACTGGTAGCGGCCGTCGACGAGGCCCTTGACGGCCCGCTCCATCTGGGCGGGGCTGCGGGGCGGCTCGACCGCGATGGTGGGGACCTCCACCGGCACGGCACCGTGCTCGGCGATGCGCTGGCTCATCTCGGCGGACTGAGCCTTGGTCCGGGGCACCAGCACGTTCCAGCCGAACATGGCCCGCGACTCCCACCACTGGTGGCGATGGCGTTCGCCGGCGGACTTGCCGATGGTCACCACGAGGTCGCCGTCCATCTCGCGACCGACCTCGGCCATGGTGGCCAGGGTGCCGTCGGCGGACTTCTGCGCGCAGAGCGAACCGGCGCAGGTCACGGTGACCGGGGTCCCGGCCCCGAGGCCCTGCTCGGCCAGCCCCGACGCGGCCTCGGCGAGGTGCCGGCC
>NZ_JAALDV010000485.1:0-7684 GCF_014145045.1 Dietzia sp. DQ12-76 | reverse complement strand
CACAGGGCCACGACGGACCATCCGCCGGGACCGGGCACACCGCCTCCCCCGGCCGTGTGCGCGACGGTGGCGGTGAGCGCGGATGCCAGCACCACGACAGCCGCGCGCCACTGCGCGATCGGGTCGCGGTACCTGGTCACGGTGTAGAAGCTACTCCCACCCCTCCGGCGCTCCCGGCGTCGGTGGGGTGGACGGTCAGTGCGCGCGGGGGTGGAGCTCGGTGGCTCAGACGGGGGGCCCGTCCGGGTGGTCGCGGCGCCCGGTGACCGAGAAGCCGTGCCGTTCGTACAGTGTGACGTTCCGCAGGTCCGAGGTCTCCAGGCGCCCGATCCGGTCGCCGCGCAGGGCCACGATCTGTTCGACCGCTGTCACGTCGGGGTCCGGGGCGTCCGGTGGCAGGAGCGCGATCACGCCGTCGAGGTCCCCGGTGACAGCGACGAACCCGTGTCGGTGGGCGTGCGCGGGACAGAGCTCCTGCAGGGCGAGCAGGCGCTCGCCGTACCCCTCCTCGGGGATGACGTGGCGGGTCCAGGGGTAGTGCTCGAACGCCCGGACGAGGATCTCCGCGGCCGTCGCGAGATCGTCCGGACCGGCCAGGCTGGGGTCACGCTTCGCCGCCGCCCGCCGGGCGGATCATCGTCGTGGACTCCTGCCCGGGCCCGGTGGGGACGGTGCCCACGGGGCGGAAGCCGAACCGTTCGTACAGACGGCGACTGCCCGAGGTGGTGGCCTCGAGGAACACCGGATACGGCCCGCCCCGGTCGATGAGGTCCAGGCGGTGGCGCAGGAGCGCCGATCCGATCCCCTTCCCGCGGGCCCGGGGACCGGCGGCGATGTCATGGAAGTACCAGTGCGGTTCCGACGGCCTGTGGGCCTCGACCGCGCGGGTATGGGCCCGTCCGCGGCGGGCGGTGGGTGAGACCATGTAGCGCAGGGCCGCCGCGATGCGGCCGACCCACCCGGAGAACCGGCCCGCATCGCGGTGGGGCGGCTCCCAGAGCAACGCGCCCAGTACCTCTGCGCCGTCAACGGCCACATCGACCCGGTCAGGGTGTCGACTGACGTGACGGCGGTAGTGCGCGGTCAGGCGTGCGGACCGTGAGGTCGCGTCAGGGTAGAACTGCGCCCACGCGGGGTCGTCACGGAACGCCTCCCCGAGCATCTCCCCGGTCGCCGGTGCGTCGGCAGGCCTCGCCGTCCTGATCTCCACCATGGTGCCCTCCTTCTGGTCATCAGTATTCTACGATGTAGAAATGGCGGCGTGGGCCCGGTGGCCCGAAAGTGGGGGGATCCGATGGTCGAGCGACACTCCGGACGTGGGCCGAGGGGACTGTCCCCCGAGCGGATCGTCGATGCGGCCGTCGGTCTGCTCGAGGAGGGCGGGCAGGAGTCCTTCAGTCTGCGCGGTGTGGCCCGAGCGGCGGGGTGCGACGCGATGTCGGTGGCCTATCACTTCGGGTCCAAGGAGGGGCTGACCAGGGCCATGGCGTCATGGCTGGACGCCCGGGTGCGGCCCGCCGCGCCCGGGGAGCACTGGCGGTCGACACTGCTCCACCTGGCCGAGCAGTACCGCGCGCTGGCCAGGTCGTATCCCCGGACGTTCCCGTTGCTCCAGCGGTTCACCCACACCGGGTCGGCCGACTACGCCACCACCGAGGTCGTGCACGCGGCGATGGCGGGTGCCGGGATCCCCCGGCCGCAGGTGGTGACCGTGACGGTGGGTTGGTTCGCGACGGTGCTCGGGCTGGCCACGGCCGAGGCGCTGGGGATGATGGCTCCCGTGGACTCCGCCACCGCGGTGGAGATCGAGGCGCTTCCCGCCGAGGACTACCCGCTCACCACGGCGCTCCTGGCGGACTATCGCGGGATCGACCCCGGTGTCGTCTTCGGCACCGCCGTCGATCTGATGCACGACGGGATCGAGCGGCTGGCCGGCGGGGCTCGAGGCGACTAGCGCGAGTGGTGCTGCGCGAGTTCGTCGACGGTCTTGTCCGACGTCTCGGAGATGATGTCGAGAATCTGCTGATAGTGCGCGGAATCCGCGCTCACGAGCGACACGTGGTCCTCGCCGTCCGCCAGGACGAGGGCCCCGATACCGCTGCGCTGCGTCACGGCGTCGATGTACCGGATGGAGTTCTCCGGGGAGACCATCGTGTCGGCGGTGCCGACCGCCGTAACCGGGTCGTCACATCGCGTCGACGCGGTGCTCACACCGCGGACCTACGGTGAGCCGGTTCGCGCCCGCCGCGCGACATCCGTCGATACCGCTTCGAGAGAGGCCGCGCATGTCCATCGCAGACACCCACAGTAGCCACCATGACGGAACGCGATCTCACCTCGAGAGCGGTGACTACCTGGCCAGGCGCCAGTTGAAAAAGGGCACCGCCGGGTGGGTGCTGCTCGCGGGTCTCGGCGTCAGCTACGTGATCTCGGGCGACTACTCGGGGTGGAACTTCGGCCTGGAACAGGGCGGCTTCGGTGGCCTGCTCATCGCCGCGGTGATCATCGCCGGCATGTACCTGGCCATGGTGCTCGGCATGGCCGAGATGTCCTCGGCGCTCCCGGCCGCGGGCGGTGGCTACACCTTCGCGCGGCGCGCCCTGGGGCCGTGGGGAGGGTTCGCCACCGGGACCGCCATCCTCATCGAGTACGCCATCGCGCCCGCCGCCATAGCGACGTTCATCGGCGCGTACGTCGAATCCCTTGAGTTGTTCGGCATCACCGACGGGTGGTGGGTCTACCTCGCGGTGTACGCGGTGTTCATCGGCATCCACCTCGCCGGAGTCGGTGAGGCCCTCAAGGTCATGTTCGTCATCACCGCCATCGCTCTGGTCGGCCTCGTCGTCTTCGCCGTGGCGGCCGCGGGCCAGTTCGAGGCGTCGAACCTCACCAACATCGCTCCCACCGACGCCGCCGGTGCCTCGGACTTCCTGCCGTTCGGATTCCTCGGCATCTGGGCCGCCGTGCCGTTCGCGATCTGGTTCTTCCTCGCCATCGAGGGTGTGCCGCTGGCCGCCGAGGAGGCCAAGGATCCGGCCCGCAACGTTCCCCGCGGCATCATCGCGGGGATGGGGGTCCTGCTCGTCACCGCGACCACCGTCCTGGTCCTGGCCACCGGTGCCGGCGGCGCGGATGCCATCCAGTCCTCCGGAAACCCACTTGTCGAGGCGCTCGGCGACGGGTCGGCCGCGAAGCTGGTCAACTACATCGGGCTCGCCGGTCTCGTCGCCAGCTTCTTCTCCATCATCTACGCCTACTCCCGTCAGTTGTTCGCCCTCTCCCGGGCCGGCTACCTGCCCAGGGCGCTGTCCGTCACCAATTCGCGCAGGGCGCCGACCCTGGCCCTCGTCGTCCCGGGAGTACTCGGGTTCCTGCTCTCCCTCACCGGCCAGGGCGACATGCTCCTCAACATGGCGGTGTTCGGTGCTGCGCTCAGCTACGTCCTGATGATGGTCAGTCACATCGTGCTGCGCCGAAGGGAGCCGGACATGGAGCGCCCCTACCGGACCCCTGGCGGCGTCGTGACCACAGGGTTCGCCCTTGTCGTGGCCGCGTTGGCCGTGGTGGCCACGTTCCTCGTCAACAGCACGGCCGCGCTCTGCTGCCTGGTGGTGTTCGGTGCGTTCATGCTGTACTTCGGTATCCACAGTCGCCACCACCTCGTCGCCAACTCCCCGGACGAGGAGTTCGCCGCACTGGCCCGAGCGGAAGCAGAACTCGAATGAGCCCCGATGAATAGGTACACCCAGCAGGTCTCGGGAACGACCTTTCGGTTCGACGGCCTCGTGGACCTGATGGCCAAGGCGTCCGCGCGGAGATCGGGTGACGAGTTGGCCGGGTGCGCGGCGTCGTCCGACGCCGAACGCGCCGCCGCGCAGTGGGCGCTCGCCGAGGTCCCGCTCGAGACCTTCCTCGAGGACCTGCTCGTGCCGTACGAGACCGATGAGGTCACCCGTCTCATCGTCGACTCGCATGATCGCGCCGCGTTCGCACCGGTGGCCCACCTCACTGTGGGTGGCCTACGCGACTGGCTCCTCGAGGTCTCGGCCTCTGCCGGGGCGGCCGCGACGCTGGCCTCCGTGGCGGCGGGGCTGACCCCGGAGATGGTGGCGGCGGTGAGCAAGCTGATGCGCAACCAGGACCTGATCGCCGTGGCCCGCGCGGTCCGGGTGACCTCGGCGTTCCGGACCACCGTGGGCCTGCCGGGCACCCTGGCGACGCGCCTGCAGCCCAATCATCCGACCGACGACCCGAGGGGCATCGCCGCGGCCACCCTCGACGGTCTGCTCCTGGGCTCCGGCGACGCGGTGATCGGCGTCAATCCGGCGACGGACTCCCCGCACGCCACCTCGGACCTGCTGCATCTGCTCGACGAGATACGCCAGCGCTTCGAGATCCCCGCGCAGTCCTGCGTCCTGTCACACGTCACCACGACGATGGAACTCATCGAACAGGGGGCGCCGGTGGATCTGGTCTTCCAGTCCGTCGCCGGCACGGAGGGCGCCAATTCAGGCTTCGGGGTGGACCTCGCGCTGCTGCGCGAGGCCAATGAGGCGGGCCGCTCGCTGCATCGCGGGACCGTGGGCGACAACGTGATGTACCTGGAGACCGGGCAGGGCTCGGCGTTGAGCGCGGGCGCACACCTGGGGACGGGAGGCCGGCCCGTGGACCAGCAGACCCTCGAGGCCAGGGCCTACGCGGTGTGCCGTGACCTCGATCCGCTGCTGGTCAACACGGTCGTGGGGTTCATCGGTCCCGAGTATCTCTACGACGGCAAACAGATCATCCGCGCAGGGCTCGAGGACCACTTCTGCGGCAAGCTCCTCGGTCTGCCGATGGGTGTGGACGTCTGCTACACCAATCACGCCGAGGCCGACCAGGACGACATGGACAGCCTGCTCACACTGCTCGGTGCGGCGGGCGCCGCCTTCGTCATCGCGGTGCCCGGCGCCGATGACGTGATGTTGGGATACCAGAGCCTGAGCTTCCACGACGTGTTGTATGTCAGGCAGGTGCTGGGGCTGACCCCGGCCCCGGAGTTCGCGGAATGGCTCGACCGTCTGGGCATGGTCGACGCGCGGGGACGGATTCTGGACATCGACGCCACCGGGTCTCCGCTCCGCGCCCTGACGGGGACGAGATGAGCGGGATCGAGCCCTCCTTCTGGGACGAACTGCGCCGCAGCACCCGGGCACGTATCGGGCTGGGCCGCACCGGAGACTCGCTCCCCACCCGCCGGGTTCTGGAGTTCCGGTCCGCCCACGCCGCCGCGCGGGACGCCGTGCACATGCCGCTGGATGTCGAGGCGCTGGCCGCGCAGGTGCGGGAGATCGGTATCGGGGAGCCGGCCGTGGTCACCTCGCGGGCCTCCTCGCGTGGGGAATACCTGCGACGGCCGGATCTGGGCAGGGTGCCGCGGGATGTGTCCTCGATCCCCGAGGGGGAGTTCGACGTGGGCGTCGTCCTGGCCGACGGCCTGTCCCCACGTGCGCTGATGGACCACGGCGCCGGGCTCCTCGGCGCGATGGTGTCCGAGCTGGCCGAGCTGTACTCGCTCGCCCCGCCGGTGATCGCGACCGAGGCCCGGGTGGCACTGGGCGATCATCTCGCCCGCGCCATGGGCGCCCGCACGATCGCCGTGATCATCGGCGAGCGGCCGGGATTGTCGGTCGCCGACAGTCTGGGGATCTACCTGACCCACCTCCCCTCGCCGGGAACCCCCGACTCCGGGCGCAACTGCATCTCCAACATCCACCCGCCGGACGGGTTGGACTACGCCCGATCCGCGCACATCGTCGCGCGGCTCATCGCGGGGGCCCGGGAACTCGGCGCGTCCGGGGTGGCGCTGAAGGACACCTCGCGGGCGGCCGGAGTGGAGGCCGGGGACACGCTGACGGTCGAGGGTGAGGCATCAGACACTCGGACACCGGAGTGAGGTCCACACCGGACACGCGCCCCGTTTTCTCAGCTCATACCTATTCTTTGCCTATCTAAGGAGGAGGGCCACCACAGCCCGCTCTCAGGATTCTAGACTCCCGACCCGTAAGTGATCCGCATCACACCTTACGGGGGTCCCGTGTCACCACGTCGAACAGCACTACGCGCAGCAGCGCTCGCCACCGCCTTCCTCGTCGCCGTCGGAACGCTCGCCGCCCCGGCGACGTCCGCGCAGGGTTCGAGCGACATCGGCTCGAGCGGGATCGGCTCGAGCGGGACCGGCTCGAGCGGGACGGGGTCGAGCAACGACCCCGCCGCCGCCTTCTACGAGCCGCCCGCCGTACTCCCGCCGAACAACGGTGACCTGATCAGGTCCGAGTACTTCCGACTGGCCGTGTCGCTGCCCTCCGTGCGAGGGATCATCGGTGCGGGCGATACCAGGGACTGGCCGGCCGACGGCTACCGCATCATGTACCGCTCCGTCGGGTCGAAGGGTCAGCCCATCGCCGTGACCGGTACCTATCTGAAGCCGGCCGCGCGATGGAACGGCGGGGGCAGCCGGCCCCTGGCGGTGCTGGCGCCGGGCACCATGGGGCAGGGCGACAACTGTGCGCCGTCCAAGTCCTTCCAGACGCTCGCCACCGTGAAGGACAACCCGCCCAGCGCCGGGATCGGGTACGAGTACATCCAGGCCTACGCCCTGGTGGCGCGGGGCTACGCCGTCGTCGTACCCGACTACGAGGGCCTCGGCACCCCCGGGATCCATTCCTACGTGCATCGCGAGTCCTCCGGTCGCGCGGTGCTCGACGCGGCGCGCGCCGCCGCCACGATCCCCGCGGCAGACACCGGGCCGAACCCCCGTACGGTGTTCACCGGTTACTCCCAGGGCGGGGCGGCGGTCGCCGCCGCCGCCGAGATGCATCCGCAGTATGCGCCGGAGGTCAACCTGCTCGGCACCGCGGCGGGGTCGCCGCCGGCGGATCTGGTGGCCACCCTCGACCAGATCGACGGCACCGCGATCGCCGGTGCGATCGGGTACGCGCTCAACAGTCTCGCCGACGCCTATCCCGAGGTGCAGCAGCGTCTCGACGTGCACCTCAACACCGCAGGCAAACAGATGCTGCGCACGGTCGCCGACCAGTGCCTCGTGGACACCGTCCTGCAGTACGGGCTCCGCAACACCTCGGAGTTCACCAAGACCGGTCGCCCGGCCATCGAGATCGTCCGCGAGGACCCGATCGCCCTGCACTACACGGAGCTACAGCGCATCGGTCTGGTCCGGCCCACGACACCGGTCCGGGTGCTGGCGGTGACCAACGACGATGTCGTGCCCGGTCCGCAATCGCTCCAGCTCGGCCGCGACTGGTGCGAACGGGGCGCCACCGTCCAGATGGACGTGGACGAGACGCCGCCGCTGCTGCCGGGGATGATCCTCAATCACGTCGGCCCGATGATCACGCAGGTCAACAGCACCGTGCAGTACCTCGCCGATCGGATCGCCGGGCAGCCCGCACCGAGCAACTGCGGGACGTACTAGGCCCGGGACCGGTGGGCGGGCCCGCGTGCTCCTAGGCGGACGTCCTCACCGGGCCCGACGGGGTGACCGGCCGCGGGAGACGGCCCGCGTTCGCGTCGGCGAGCAGCGCGTCGACCGTTTCCCGCGCACAGGTCTTGTTGGACCCGATGAAGCCGCGCGGTCCACGCTTGATCCAGCCGACCACATAGGAGCCGGGAACCTCGGACCCAC
>NZ_JAALDV010000484.1:0-4780 GCF_014145045.1 Dietzia sp. DQ12-76 | reverse complement strand
TACGATGAAGCCATCACCACCGGAGGCTCGATCGCCGCCCTCGTCGCGGCCGGTGTGGAGGTGCGGGTGGTGACGTGCACCCTCGGGGAGGAGGGTGAGGTCCTCGGTGAGGACCTCTCCGGGCTGCTGGCCGACCGCGCCGATCAACTCGGCGGGTTCCGGATCGGGGAGCTGGGGGTCTCGCTCCGCGCGCTCGGTGTCGACCGGCCCCGTTTTCTCGGGGGCGCCGGCCGGTGGCGGGATTCCGGGATGGCCGGGACGCCGTCCGCGCGGCATCCGCGCGCCTTCGTGGGCTCTGGGCGCGAGGCGGTCGACGAGATGGTGGCACTCGTCGACGACTGGCGTCCCGACCTGGTGGTGACCTATGACCCGCGCGGAGGTTACGGCCACCCCGACCACATCCGCGCCCACGAGGTCGTCCACAGTGCGATCGACCAGGCGGCCCACCGGCCCTGGCGGGTGGCGTGGACCGTCACCGCCAGGTCCGACGTCTCGCGACGACACCCGGCGCCGCCGGCCCACCTGCGTCACGCGGACGAAGCCGAGCTGCCATCCGTACCGGACTCACGGCTGACCCACCGTGTGCCGCTCGACGACGCCACCTATGCGGCCAAGCTGGAGGCCCTGACCGGACACGCGACCCAACTCGAACTGGTCCCGGGGCCGGATTCAGAACCGTGGTTCTTCGCCCTGACCAACGGGATCCTCCAGCCCGTCTCGGATGTCGAGTGGTATATCGCCCACGACCTCGCCGACCCCGGGGGCCCCTACGTCAAGTGCCCGCCCGGTACCGCTCACCTGCTCGACGGACTCGTGGGGGAGACCCGGTGACCGGCCGGGCCGCCCTCGTCCGGTCGACCAGGGTGATCGAACTCGGTGTAGCGCTGGTGATGCTCGCCGTCGGCGCCGCCACCAGCTGCGTGCTGGCCGTGGCCTGGCTCGCGACGTACGTCGGCCCGGTCCCGTTCCCGTTCACCATCCTGGCGGCCGGTGTGTGGTCGCTGTTCCTGGTGCGGGTCGCCTCGGCCTGGTCCGACCGGGCGATCGTGGCCGTGTTCCCGGCCCTGATCTGGATCCTCACGTTGGTGACGCTCAACCTGGGCCCCGGAGGCAACATGCCCGTCCCGATCGGGTTACGGGGCCTGGCTCTCCTGGTGGTGGGCGGTCTCATCCCACTGTGGGTCGCGACGCTGGGACGCTCACCGCGGGCGGAGACCCATCGACGGTGAGGAGCGCACGTCGGGGTCCCCGTCGTGGTGCCACACGTCCGTGATGCCGGGGGTCAGCGCCTCGGCCAGAGCCCAGGCCTCGTCGGCGTCCATGTCGACGACGGAGTAGACACCGTTGCCCGCGGGGGTGGCCGCCGAGACGGTCGCGACCCCCGCGGAACGCTGGAACACCGACTGGGTGACCGTCCACCCGATGATGCCCTCCGCCTCGAGCACGGTCCGCTTGGCGGTCCACGACCCACTCGAGCTCACCAGGACGTCGGGCAGCAGAGCGTGGCCGAGCATCCTGATCCGGTCGACGGACAACGCGAGGAAGAACACCAGGGCCGCCGGGATCCCCCACTGCACCCAGATGTCGGCCGATGGGCCGGAGTCGATCCGCACCAGGACGATCAGGCCGGCCACCACCCAGAACGGGAGGAGTCCACGGGTGATCCGCCGGCGCGCGGCCTTCCACGGGTGGCGCCGGAGCCTCACGGTGACCGGCGTCGGGTCGCCGAGGATGCGCGCGGCCACCCGCCGGACGTCCTTGATGGGGGCCTGCGGCAGCAGCGTCGACGCGGCGGCACCCTTCTTGGTCCCCGTCATGATGGGCTCGAGCCGGCCACCGCCCAGGAGCCGGAGATAGACCGGCAGACGGATCTCGACCCCTCGGAGCCTGGCCTTGTCCAGCGCCTGATGCTTCCGTCGGAGGATGCCGTTCTGGACGTAGAGCAACTGTCCACGGTCGGTGAGCGCGTACTTCCCGTAACGGATCGCGTACGTGATGATCGCCAGGACCCCGGCCACCATCCAGACCGCGATCACCTCGCCGACCAGAGTCCACGGCTGTCCCAGGGAGTCGAGCCACGAGACGGTCGCCTCGACCACCGCGAGGTCCATGACCCGGTCGTGCATGTCCCCCATCTGCCAGGTGAGGAGCCACAGGGACAGGAGAACGCCGAACCCGAGGAAGGAGAACGGCGCGAACCGCGCCCACGTGACGCGCCACCGGGAGATGTCCTCGCCGTACTTCGACCCCCACTGCTCCTCGTCCTCCTCGCTCAGCGTCGGGTCCAGGGCGCGCCGATGTTTGAGCAGTTCGTCGCGCAGCGGCTCGACCTGGGCAGTGTCGATGGCGTTGAGCCGGAACCGCTCGGCGTCCGACTTCCCGGAGTCCGCGCGGCCGGTGCCGACCTCGACGATCGATACGCGCATCACCCGGTGGAACAGGTCCGACTCGGTGTCCACGCTGCGGATCCGCTGGCGCGACACCGTGACCACGTTGCGGCTGAAGAAGCCCTTCTTCAGGACGATGTGGGTCCGGCCGACCTGGTAGCTCGTGGACAGCCACCTCAGTAGACTGCCCAGGACGATCAACGAGATGACGCCGATCTCGAACCAGTAGTTGTTGCGATTCGACCCCAACCACAGGGAGATGAGGAACAGCGGGAGCAACCGGGTCAGCATCCCCAGCGGGTCCACCAGCAGCATCCGCCAGGACAACCGGTGCCACGGGGCCTCCGGGTCGACCGCGCCGGCGTCGTCAGTCCGATCGGTCGGCGCCGTCTCCTCGGCCGCCTCCTGGTCCGGTGCCGATTCGGTTCCAGGGGCCCGCGCGGTGTCGACGGAGGAGCCGGCCTCGTCGTCGTCCGGACCGGCCGTCACCCCGGACACGGTCCCCGGTCCGCTCACGTCCCGTCCTCCGAGTCGAGGTTGGCGATGGCGATGAGGTGCTGCGCCAACGCCTCCGCGTCGGCGAGCACCAGGCCCCTGATCTCCACCGTGCCCTGCGCCGACGCGGTGGAGGCGTGGACGGTGGCCAGACCGAACCACCGTTCGAACAGGTTGCGGGTGGTGTAGACGGTCTGCAGGCGCGCCAGCGGGGCGATGCGGAACTGGGTGGTCCACCAGCCCTTGCGCGAGCACACGGCGGTGTCCGAGACGTCCCACCGGGCCACGACGTAGCGCCACCACGGCGCCACCACGATGGACATGAACGCGAACGGGACGGTCGCTGCCAGCGCGACCCAGTTCCAGAACCCCATCACGTTGTCGCCCCAGAAGTACCACCCGACCTGCAGGGCGGCGAGGATCGCCCACGACCAGATCCCCTCGATCACCCACAGCACCGGCGTGCGGGGGGAGATCCGGTGACGCGGAGCCGTGACCAGCACCCGGTTGGACGTCAGCAGACCCTCGCCGGAGTCGGGGACGTCCTCGGTAGCGGTCGCCGGAGCCGGCTCGCGCAGGGCGTGGGCGCCACCGGCGCCACGGGGAGGTGCGGACACCAGGGGATCACCGTTGCTGCGCAGGGGACGGGCGGGATCGGGCATGCCGCCCAGACTAGTGCGCGGTCCCGTTCCGTACGGCCGTGACCTCCCACGCAGCACCGGCCCTCCACCTCGCGGCCTCGGTGGGGCATCATCACGGACATGGATCTCGCCCTGACGCCCGTCGATCCCGAGCCCACGCCCTCGGCCATGCGCCGCGCGCTGCGCCGGGCCTCCGACGGGCTCACCCTCGACGTGACCGAGGCGGCGGTGTTGCTGGCCGCGCGTGGTGACGATCTCGTCCGGCTGACCGGGCTGGCGGCCGCGCGCCGCGACGCACGGCTCGTCGACGAGGGACGCCCGGGGGTGGTGACCTACTCCCGCAAGGTGTTCGTCCCGCTCACCCGCCTGTGCCGCGACCGCTGCCACTACTGCACGTTCGTGACCGTTCCGGGCAAGCTCCGGGCCGCTGGCGAGGGGCTGTTCCTCGACCCCGACGAGGTGGTGGACCTGTGCCGACGCGGCGCGGAAGCCGGGTGCAAGGAGGCGCTCTTCACGTTGGGCGACCGACCGGAGGACCGCTGGCCCGAGGCGAGGGAGTGGCTCGAGTCGCGCGGCTTCTCCTCGACCCTGGACTACGTCAGGGCCATGGCCATCCGGGTGTTGGAGGAGACGGGGCTGCTGCCGCATCTCAACCCCGGGGTGATGAGCTGGTCGGAGATGTCCATGCTCAAGCCGGTCGCACCGTCGATGGGGATGATGCTCGAGACCACCGCCACAAGGCTGTTCACCACCCCGGGTGCGTGCCAC
The DNA here is from genome assembly GCF_014145045.1 of Dietzia sp. DQ12-76. Lineage (NCBI taxonomy): Bacteria > Bacillati > Actinomycetota > Actinomycetes > Mycobacteriales > Dietziaceae > Dietzia > Dietzia sp. DQ12-76. Next base: position 489 of record NZ_JAALDV010000484.1, on the reverse strand, counting down.
CACGGCAGCCCGGACAAGGACCCCGCGGTGAGGCTACGGACCCTGACCGACGCCGGGCGTCTCGCGGTGCCGTTCACCTCGGGGATCCTGGTCGGTATCGGGGAGAACTGGACCGAACGGGCCGAGAGTCTGCTCGCGTTGGCCGGACTGGCCAGGGAGTTCGGACACCTCCAGGAGGTGATCGTCCAGAATTTCCGGGCCAAGCCCGACACCGCCATGCGCGACTCGGCCGACGCGGACACCGGCGAGTTCCTCGCCGCGATCGCCGTCGCGCGCCTGGTGCTCGACCCGCGGGTCGCCGTCCAGGCCCCGCCGAATCTGGTGGACCGGGGGGAGGTGCTGGCTCTCATCGGCGCGGGGGTGGACGACCTGGGCGGCATCTCCCCGCTGACACCCGATCACGTCAACCCCGAGCGGCCGTGGCCGCATCTCGAGGGGCTGACCGCCGACCTGGCGGCGGCGGGGTGGGCACTGACCGAGCGTCTCACC
>NZ_JAALDV010000483.1:0-2449 GCF_014145045.1 Dietzia sp. DQ12-76 | reverse complement strand
GAACGACGGTGGTTACGGCGTCTGAATCCGAGCCGGCGGGCGGGTCCGGTACAGTACCAACCAAGCACTTGCTAGGTGAGGAGAGTCCCAGCTCATGACCGACGCGCCCATCCCCCCGGTCCTCGGCGTCCACGACCTCGGCCCGGACACGCACCCGGTCGCCTACGAGGTCACGGGCGGTACCGCCTACGTCACGCTCAACCGGCCGGACTTCCGCAACGCGCAGAACTCGGTCATGACGTACTCACTGGACAACGCCTTCGTCCGGGCCGTCGAGGACGACGCGGTCAAGGTCATCGTCCTGAGGGCCAACGGCAAGCACTTCTCGGCGGGCCACGACATCGGCACCCCCGAGCGCGACCACCACGTGGAGTACCCCAACCGCGCGGCGCTCTGGTGGGACCACACCACCCGCGGCGGCGGCGACCGTCGCCTGGCCCGCGAGACCGAGGTCTACGTCCAGATGTGCCGCCGCTGGCGGGAGATCCCCAAACCGATGATCGCCCAGGTGCACGGCGCGTGCATCGCAGGCGGACTCATGCTGGCATGGGTCTGCGACTTCATCGTGGCCTCGGATGACGCGTTCTTCTCCGACCCCGTGGTCAAGATGGGCATACCGGGCGTGGAGTACTTCGCCCACGCCTTCGTGCTGGGCCCGCGCCGCGCGAAGGAGATCCTCTACACCGGTCGCAGGTTCGGCGCGGCCGAGGCACTGGAGTGGGGGATGTGCAACCACGTCGTCCCGCGCGATGAGCTCCAGACCAAGGTCGACGAGATCGCCGCGGAGATCGCCGCGATGCCCGCGTTCGGACTGACGCTCGCGAAGAAGGTCATCAACGGATGCGAGGACCAGATGGGCCTCCAGACCTCCCTCGACACGGCCTTCGGCTGGCACATGTTCGCCCACTCGGCCAACGCGGAGCCCGACGACACCGACTCGTTCTCCGCCTCGCTCGGCGGGATGGATGCCCGCTCGATGCGCGACAGCGCGAACACGGGCTCGACCGGCGAGACGAAGGACTGACGCCGTGGATCTGGATCTGGACGCCTCGACTCAGGAGTTCCGCCTCGAGGTCCGCGACTGGCTCGCCGAGAACGTGCCCACCGAACCGCTCCCGCACATGGACACCCGCGAGGGCTTCGAGGCCCACCGACAGTGGGAGCGGACGATGGCCGACGCCCGCATGTCGGTGGTGTCGTGGCCCGAGGAGTACGGCGGCCGCGACTGCGGACTGGTCAACTGGGTGGTCTTCGAGGAGGAGTACTTCCGCGCCGGCGCGCCCCTGCGGGTGAGCCAGAACGGCATCTTCCTCCTGGCACCGACGCTGTTCGACCACGCCTCCCCCGAGCAGCTGGCCCACATCATGCCGCGCATGGCTCGCGCCGACGACATCTGGGCACAGGCCTGGTCCGAGCCCGAGGCCGGCTCCGACCTGGCCTCGCTGCGGTCCACCGCACGGAGGGCCGACGGCGGCTGGGTGCTCAACGGCCAGAAGGTGTGGTCCACCCGCGCCTCGTTCGCCGACAAGGGCTTCGGACTGTTCCGCACCGACCCGGACGAGCCCCGCCACAAGGGCCTGACCTATTTCATGTTCGACCTGCGGGCCGAGGGCGTCACCGTGCGCCCGATCGATCAGCTCGACGGCCTGCCGGGGTTCGCCGAGCTGTTCCTCGAGGACGTCTTCGTCCCCGACGATCCGGCGGACCCGGCGAGTTCGGGCGTGATCGGCGAGGTCAACCAGGGCTGGAAGGTGGCCATGTCCACCGCCAACAACGAGCGCGGCCTCTCGCTGCGCTCCCCCGGCCGCTTCCTGGCCACCACCGATCGCCTGCTCGAACTGTGGGGGTCCACCGCACCGGGCCTGGACGACCGGGCCCGGGGCGCGCTGTCCGACCGCGTGGTCGACGCGTGGATCGGCTCCCGCGCGTACGAGCTGAGCACCTGGAACACGGTCACCACGCTCACCGCCGGCGCCAACCTGGGGTTCGAGTCCTCGATCAACAAGGTCTTCTGGTCGGACTGGGACATCGCGACCCACGAGACCGCCCTGGACCTGCTCGGCACGGCCGGTGAGCTCGCCGGTGAGCAGTGGATGGACGGGTACCTGTTCGCCCTCGCCGGGCCCATCTACGCGGGAACGAACGAGGTCCAGAAGAACATCATCGCCGAGCGTCTCCTCGGCCTGCCGCGCGGCTGAGAACGGGGTTTCCATCATGCAGTTCGCACTCGATCCCGAGGTCGTCGACTTCGCCGCCAGCATCGACTCGCTGCTGGCCAAGTCGGACATGCCCTCGGTGATCCGCTCCTGGGCGGCCGGTGACACCGCACCCGGCACCGCCGTGTGGGGCCGGATCGCCGAGACCGGCGCCTCCGCGCTCCTCGTTCCGGAGGCATCCGGTGGGGCCGGCGCCACGGCCGTCGAGGCGGTCGTCGCCCTCGAGGTCCTGG
>NZ_JAALDV010000482.1:0-3694 GCF_014145045.1 Dietzia sp. DQ12-76 | reverse complement strand
GGACAGGGGCAGCCACCACGCCGCGAGCCGGGCCCATGTCCGTCCGGGTCGGAACATCAGCCACCAGAGGATCGCGGGGAGGCAGGCGATGGCGGTCGCGGCCGCGTTGACCGCCCCCATCATCGCCAGGGCCAGCGCGGCACCGGCCCCGCCCCGTCGCGGGGACAGGCGTCCCTGCAGGACCCGCACCACCGGGAGCAGCACCCACGGGGCCAGTGCGACGGGCCAGATCTCGGAGGAGATCGACCCGAGGTCGCCGATCATTCGCGGGGCGAGGGCGTAGAGGATCCCGGCCATCACCCGGGTCCGGCGCGTACCGATCCGCAGGGCGGCCGCCACCCGGACCACACCGACGTAGGCGACCGTCAACAGGACAGCCCACCACAGGCGTTGGGTCAGCCAGGCGGGCATCCCGACCAGGTCGAACAGCACGAAGAACGGCCCCTGGGGGAAGAGGTACCCGTACGCCTGGTTCTGGACCTGACCGCCGAACGACAGCCCGGTCCACAGGTGGGTGGCCTGCGCGAGGAAGCGACCCGGGTCCACGACGAGGTCGTACTTGGTGTCGGGGACGACCAGACCCGGGGCCTGCAGGCAGGCAAGGAGGAGAAACGCGAAGAAGGCGACGACCGCGTCGCGCGCGCCTGCACCGAGACGGATCCCGCGGGTCACCTCGGCCGGCGCGGGGAGGGACTAGCGGGCGCCGTACTCGACCTGGCCCAGGAGGGCCTGGTCCGCAGGCGGCTGGGGGACCTCCGGGATGGAGTTCTCGGCCATCGCGGAGCTGGCGCCGAAGGCGACGATGCCGCCGAGGACGATTCCGCCGACTGCGCTGGCGAGCGCTCCGGTACCGAAGCTCATCGAGTTCTCCCTGCGGGTCACGAGAATGGTGTGCACTGGCGGGTGCCGCGAGGCATGCCGATGCCGAAAGGGTATCACCCGGCACACCACGGATCGTGTGGAGTGTCGCCCACAACTACTTACTGGCCGGTAAGTTGGTGTGGGACACGACACCACGTCCCGCCGGAAGGAGTCTCGTGACGACGGGGACGAAACGGATCCCACGCGCGATCCGCGAACAGCAGATGCTGGACTCGGCCATTCGCGTGTTCTCCGATCTCGGCTACCGGTCGGCGTCGATGGACACCATCGCCAAGGACGCCAAGATCTCCAAACCGATGCTGTACCTCTACTACGGCTCCAAGGAGGAACTGTTCTCCGCGTGCGTCACCCGCGAGTCCGGGCGGCTCATCGAGCACCTCACCTCCGCGGCGACCAGCGGCACCGGAGCACGCCACAGTCTGGAGAACGTCGTGGAGGCGTTCCTCGACTACGTGGACGACCACACGGATTCGTGGAACGTCGTGTACCGCCAGGCCGTCGCCGAACCCGCGTTCAGCGAGGAGGTCGAGAAGACCCGTTCCGTCCTGGTGGATCTCACCACCGACCTGCTGGCGCAGAACTCGGTGGACGGGCGCAGTCGCGAGGTGCTCGAAGTGGTCGCCACGGCGCTGGTCGGGGCCGGCGAGGCGGTCGCCGACCGCGTCGCGCACCGGTCCACACCCAAATCGGTGGCCGCGGGAGTGGTCGTCGAACTCGCGTGGCGGGGCCTCGCCGGGGATCCCGCCAGATCACTCGCCGTCGAGTCACCCACAACCGCGTCACCCACAACCGCGTCACCCACCACCCCTAAAGAGGAGAAGCCGTGACCACCACGTCCACTGCCACCACCCGCAGCGCATCGCAGGGGGCCAAGACCCTCACCCCGTTGGACCTGGCGGGCGGATTACCCTCCCTCATCTCGGATCTGCCGACCGTTCTGCGTGGTCTCCGGATCGTCCGCACCTCCCGGGGGACCGACAAGCTCTCCATCGGCCGCAGGTTCCAGGAACTGGCGGCCTCACAGCCGGACGCCCCCTTCATGCGGTTCCTCGGCTCCGAGCTCTCCTACGGGGAGACGAACCGACGCGCCAACCGCGTCGCCGAGGTGCTCAAGGCCCGCGGGGTCCGGCGCGGCGACACCGTGGGGATCTGCATGGTCAACCGGCCCGAGGTCATGTTCGCCATCCTCGGTGCCGTCAAGGTGGGCGCCTCGGTGGGCCTGCTCAACCACCACCAGCGTGGTGAGGTCCTGGAACACTCGCAGAAGATCATCGACTCGAAGGTCGTCCTGATGGGCGCGGAGTGCGCCGAGGCCGCCGCGTCCATCCCCCGGGAGAAGTGGCTCGGCGAGTTGATCGCCGTGGGCTCCGAGTCCGACCTCCCCTTCCGGGGCTTCAGCGCCGGCCACCGCCCGGACGAACTCTCCGATCTGACCTGGCTCGAGGACGAGATCGAGGCATTGGGTTCGGACGCCGGCACCACCAACCCGCCAGAGGCCGACGAGACGCTCGGCGACGAGACCGCGTACTACGTGTTCACCTCCGGCACCACGGGTCTGCCCAAGGCCTCGACCATGTCCCACTACCGCTGGAACCGGGCCCTGGCCGGCTTCGGCCTCTCCGGCGTCCGGCTCAAGAAGGACGACGTCCTGCTGTGCCCGCTGCCGATGTACCACAACAACGCGCTCACGGTGGCCCTCGGTTGCGTGCTCGCCGCCGGCGCGTGCCTGGCCGTCGAGGAGCACTTCTCCGCGTCGAAGTTCTGGGATCAGGCCCGCGCCGCCCGCGCCACCGCGGCCATCTACATCGGCGAGATCTGCCGCTACCTGCTCAACCAGGAACCCGGCCCCGGCGACCGCGACCACTCCATCCGGGTGATGACGGGCAACGGATTGCGCCCCGAGATCTGGGAGGAGTTCCAACAGCGCTTCGGCGTGGACCGGATCTGTGAGTTCTACGCCGCCAGCGAGTGCAACATCGCGTTCGTCAACGCCTTCAACGTCGCCAAGACCACCGGCTACTGCCCGATGGACTTCGCGATCGTGGACTACGACCCAGACACCGGAGAGCCCCGCCGTGGCGCGGACGGCCGGCTGACCAAGGTGGGCAAGGGCGGCACCGGGCTGTTGATCAGCGGCATCTCCGACACCCAGCCCTTCGACGGCTACACCGACAAGGAGGCCACGGAGAAGAAGATCATCCGCGACGCCTTCAGCGACGGTGACGCCTGGTTCGTCTCCGGCGACCTCATGATGGACCAGGGCCTCAAGCACGCCTCGTTCGTCGACCGCCTCGGCGACACCTTCCGGTGGAAGGGCGAGAACGTGGCGACCACCGAGGTGGAGGCGGCCGTCAGCGCTCGCCACGAGGTCGACCAGGCCGTGGTCTACGGCGTGCCGGTGCCGGGCGCCGACGGCAAGGCGGGCATGGCCGCCGTGCGGCTGCACGACAAGTCCGACTTCGACGGCGCCGCGCTCGCGGAGCACCTGCGCAGGTCGTTGCCGTCGTACGCGGTTCCGCTGTTCATCCGGCTCTCCAAGGAGCTCGAGGTGACGTCCACCTACAAGAGCCGCAAGACCGAACTGCGCGAGCAGGCGTTCGACACCTCCCAGTTCGACGACCCGCTCTACGTCCTGTCGTCCGACAAGGGATACATCCCCTTCTACGATGGGGCGGAGAACGACGTCGTCGCCGGCAAGGCCTGAAGCCGGGGGCACCCCGAAGGAGGTCCCGCCGCCGCATGCCGTCTCCCCGCATGCCCGACCGCCGCGTGCCCGACCACCGTCATGTCCGCCGCCGCGCGCGTGGCGGCC
>NZ_JAALDV010000004.1:0-6508 GCF_014145045.1 Dietzia sp. DQ12-76 | reverse complement strand
TGGACCTGCGCAGTCTGCCGCTGGTCGACCGCGACGGGATCGATCGTGGTGGAACGGACCGCTCTGTCCCCGGCCCGGGCGCTGCCGTGCCCCTGACCGCCGAACCCCCGCCTGCCGGACCCCTGTCCCCAGAACCTGTTGAGGAGCCTCGTGCCCGGACTACCCAGATTCCGTAAACGCACCGCGTCGAGGGACGGCGCCGCGCCGGTGACCGTCCGGCCGCCCACCCCGCACCCGTCGGGCGAGCGACCGCCCGCGATCCCGGCGGAGTTCGTGCCGCGCCACGTCGCGCTGGTGATGGATGGCAACGGACGCTGGGCCCAGGAGCGGGGCCTGCCCCGCACCGAGGGGCACAAGCAGGGAGAGGCGGTACTCATGGACGTGGTCCAGGGGTGCATCGAGATCGGCGTCCCGTACCTGTCCGCGTACGCGTTCTCCACGGAGAACTGGAAGCGCAGTCCGGAGGAGGTGCGCTTTCTCATGGGATTCAACAGGGACGTGCTGCGTCGCCGCCGGGACGAGATGCACGAGCTGGGAGTGCGGGTGCGCTGGGCCGGCCGCCGCCCCAAGCTGTGGAAGTCGGTCATCTCCGAGCTCGAGGAGGCCGAGGAACTCACGCGGGACAACACGGTGATGACCTTGGCGATGTGCGTCAACTACGGCGGGCGAGCGGAGATCGTGGACGCCGCAAGGGATTTCGCGCGTCGGGTCGCCGCCGGGGAGTTGGCGGCCGACGACCTGACGGAGGAGAACTTCGCCCGTTTCCTCGACGAGCCGGACATGCCGGACGTGGACCTCTTCCTGCGTCCGTCCGGTGAACTGCGGACGTCCAACTTCCTGCTGTGGCAGAGCGCCTACGCCGAGTTCGTCTTTCAACACACGCTGTTCCCCGACTTCGACCGACGCGATCTGTGGGCGGCGTGCCTGGAGTACGCCGAGCGGGACCGGCGGTTCGGCGGGGTGCCCGGAGCCTGACCCCGATTCCGGGAGGCGCGGGTCGCCAGGGGGCCGCGAGGCCGATCCACCGGGGCGGCCCCGGGTCAGTCCACCGGACCCGGCGGCTCGTCCCGCCTGGAGCCGGCGCAGGCCGCGCAGAGGCCGAACAGCTCGACGGTGTGGGTCACCTCGGTGAATCCGTGAGCGCCACCGGCACGGTGCGCCCACGTCTCGACCCCGGGTTCCTCGACCTCCACCGTGAAGCCGCATTCCCGACACACCAGGTGGTGATGGTGGGAATCGGAGCACTTGCGGAAGATCAGCTCCCCGGAATCGGTGCGCAGCACGTCCACCGCGCCGGCGTCGGACATCGACTGCAGCGTCCGGTAGACGGTGGTCAGACCGATCGCGTCACCGCGTTCGCGGAGCTCCGAGTGAAGGTCCTGCGCGGACCGGAACCCCTTGGACTCGTCGAGCAGCGCGGAGATGGCACTGCGTTGGCGGGTCGAGCGGACGCCGATCGGCTTCTGGGCCCCGTCCACTGCTCTACTCCTCCCCGGCGTGCCCGACGGCCGCCTCGACGATGTGCAGCAGGTGGTCGTCGAGCAACTCGTAGCGGATCTCCCGCCCCCGGCGGTGCGCGGAGACGACGTGGGACGACTTGAGCACCCGCAGGTGCTGGCTCACCAGCGGCTGCGCGACGTCGAGGGCGTCCACCAACTCGTGGACACACCTCGGCCCCTCGCGGAGCTGCAGCACGATCGCGATACGCAGCGGAGCCGACAGCGCACGGAGCAGATCGCCCGCGGCGGAGACCACGTGCTGAGGCGGGAGCGGAACGGGGGCCGCGCGGGAGCCGGGGTCGTGGATCTCCGCGGCAGGCCCGGCGTCTGCCGGGGACTCGGGTCCGGATGCCATTGGCGCAACCTTCCGGGCGCGGTGGGGACCGGCGCCGTGTCGGGTGGGGGGACCCCAGTATCCCAGACCGCCGGGGTGGACCGGATACCCTGGTGAGAAGTGCCGCGGGCGCCGGCCCGCGCCGAGGTCGTCCACCCGACGCCTCCGTCCACCGACTCACCAAAGGGAGAACCCCCGACGTGGCATCCTCAGCGTCCGTCATCGACTCAGTCGTCAACCTCTGCAAGCGCCGGGGACTGGTGTACCAGTGTGGTGAGATCTACGGCGGGACCCGTTCGGCATGGGATTACGGTCCGTTGGGCGTGGAGCTCAAGGACAACATCAAGAAGCAGTGGTGGCGGACCTTCGTCACCGGCCGCGAGGATGTGGTGGGTCTGGATTCGTCGATCATCCTTCCCCGCGCGGTGTGGGAGGCCTCCGGTCACGTCGAGACCTTCACCGACCCGCTGGTGGAGTCTCTGCACACCCACAAGCGCTATCGCGCCGACCACCTCATCGAGGCCTATGTCGCCAAGCACGGGCGCGAGCCGGCCAACGGGCTGGCCGACATCAACGATCCGGTCACGGGCCAGCCCGGGGCCTGGACCGAGCCGCAGCTGTTCTCCGGGTTGATGAAGACCTACCTCGGTCCGGTCGACGACAAGGAGGGCCTGCACTATCTGCGGCCCGAGACCGCCCAGGGCATCTTCATCAACTACAAGAACGTCATGACCACCGCACGGCGTAAGCCGCCGTTCGGTATCGGACAGATCGGCAAGGCGTTCCGCAACGAGATCACCCCGGGCAACTTCATCTTCCGGACCCGCGAGTTCGAGCAGATGGAGATCGAGTTCTTCACCAAGCCCGAGGAGGCCGACGAGTGGTTCAAGCGGTGGGTCGAGGACTGCTGGGACTGGTTCGTCGACCTGGGGATCGACCCGGAGAACATGCGGCGTTTCGACGTCCCGGACGACGAGCGCGCCCACTACTCGGCGGGCACCATCGACTTCGAGTACAAGTTCGGATTCTCCGGTAACCCGTGGGGCGAGCTGATGGGTGTGGCGAACCGCACGGACTACGACCTCACCCAGCACCAGACCCACTCGGGTGAGGACCTGCAGTACCGCGACCAGGCCTCCGGTGAGAAGTACGTGCCGTACGTCATCGAACCGAGCTTCGGCCTGACCCGGTCACTCATGGCGTTCCTCATCGACGCCTACACCGAGGACGAGGCGCCCAACTCCAAGGGCGGTGTCGACACGCGCACGGTCCTGAAGCTGGATCGTCGCCTGTCACCGTTCAAGGCGGCTGTCCTGCCACTGTCCCGTAACGCGGACCTGTCGCCGAAGGCCCGGGATCTGGCCGCACAGCTGCGCAAGAGCTGGAACGTGGACTTCGACGACGCGCAGGCGATCGGCCGACGCTACCGCCGCCACGACGAGATCGGCACCCCGTTCTGCATCACCGTGGACTTCGACACCCTCGAAGACCAGGCCGTGACCATCCGTGAGCGGGACACCATGGAGCAGGAGCGCGTGGCGATCGACCAGGTCGAGGGGTTCCTCGCGCAGCGGCTCATCGGCTGCTGACACCGGCGCTGGCACACTGGTCGGGTGAACAGATCCCGGTCCCCGATGAGAGCGGTGTCCAGGGCCATCGGGTGGCTCGTGGTCCTCGCGTTGTTGTTGTGTCTCGCCGTGCCCGGATTCATCGCGTTCCGGGTGTGGCAGGTCGCGCGCGAGGACGACCGCACGACGGCCGACGCGATCGTCGTCCTGGGCGCGGCCCAGTACGACGGCGTGCCCACCCCGGTGTTCCAGTCCCGGCTCGATCACGCCGCCAGCCTGTACGAGCAGGGCGTCGCCCCGCAGATCATCACCGTCGGCGGGAATCAGCCGGGGGACCGGTTCACCGAGGCCGGTGCGGGCCGCTCCTACCTGGCCACCCTGGGCGTGCCGCCCACGGCGATCCTGGCGGTCGAGACGGGCTCCAACACGGTCGGCAGCCTGGACGCCGTCGCGTTGACCGTGCGTGACCAGGGCGGTGGTTCCGTGGTGTTGGTGAGCGATCCCACGCATTCGTACCGGGCGCGGATGATGGCCAGGGACGCGGGCCTGGACGCGTGGACCTCGCCGACCCGACAGGGTCCCGCGGTCTGGACCCGGGAGAACCAGATCCTGAGCATCATCCGCGAGACCGGCGCGGTGCTCTGGTACCAGTACCACCGGATCGTCGGCACCGACGTGGATTTCCCCGGCTGAGTGGTGGACACAAGGAGGGGACGCGCATGACGCGGTACGCGTACACGGCCGCAGACGCCGAGCGCCGGGTGGGCGGGGGGCCCACCCGGCCCCAGGAGACGGCGAGCGAGCGCAGCCCGTTCGAGAGGGATCGCGCACGGGTCCTGCACTCCGCGGCTCTCCGGCGGCTCGCAGACAAGACGCAGGTGGTCGGGCCCGGGGACGGGGACACACCACGGACCCGACTCACCCACTCGCTCGAGGTCGCGCAGATCGCCCGCAGTATCGCCGCCGGCCTCGGCTGCGACCCCGATCTCGCCGATCTGGCGGGGTTGAGTCACGACATCGGGCACCCGCCCTACGGCCACAACGGCGAGCGCGCTCTCGACGAGGTCGCGAAAGGGTTCGGGGGATACGAGGGCAACGCCCAGACGGTGCGGATCCTCACGCGGTTGGAGCCCAAGGTGGTCGACGCCGACGGGCGGGGCGTCGGCCTGGACCTCACCCGCGCCGCGCTGGACGCGGCCACCAAGTACCCGTGGCTGCCGCGAGAGGGCACGAGGAAGTTCGGTGCCTATCCCGACGACGCGGAGACTCTCGCCTGGATCCGCCGCGGCGCACCCGGGGACACCCGGTGTCTCGAAGCGCAGATCATGGACTTCTCCGACGACGTGGCCTACTCGGTCCACGACGTGGAGGATGCGATCGTGGCCGGCAGGCTGGACCTGAGGTCGCTGACCGATCCGTCGGAGGTCTCGGCGTTGGCCGAGCTGGGCGCGCGCGAGTTCCGGGGGCCCGACGCCGACCAGCTCCGCGAGGCGGCCACGCGTCTCGGTGCGCTCGAGGCGGTCCGCGCCGTCCAGCCGTTCGAGGAGACGTTCGCCGGTGCCGTCGCCCTCAAGGCGTTGACCAGCGAACTGGTCGGGCGGTTCGTCATGCCCGCCATCCACACCACTCGTCAGGTACACGGCGAGGTGCCGCACGGACGGTACAGCGCCGACCTCGAGGTGCCCCTGCATGTGGAGGCCGAGGTGGTGATGCTCAAGACCATGGCCGTGCGATACGTGATAAGTGACCCGGGGCACCGGGCCCGTCAGGACCGTCAACGGGACAGGATCCACCGGGTGGCCGAGTTCCTGGCCCACTCGGCTCCCGCCGGTCTCGACGCGGTCCTGCGTCCGTTGTGGGACCAGGCTCCGGATGATGCGGCGCGGATGCGCGTGATCGTGGACCAGGTGGCCCTCTACACAGAGAGCCGGCTCGAGCGGATCGACCGGGCGAGCGCGGGGATCCAGGCGGCCTGGGGCTGAGCAACCCGCCCGGCTCGCATGGCCCGAACGGCCGGCCCACGTCGAAGCCTCATCTCGGACGTGCGCGTCAGCCCACAGCCCTGGTGAGGTCGCCGACCAGCTCCTCGATGCCGAGCCCGTAGATCGTCCCTCCGGGGGTGAAGCCGGTCCGCACCACCACCAGGTCGGCGGAGGGGACCACCACGGTGTACTGACCGTCGTGGCCCGCGGCCCAATAGGCGTCGGCGGGAATCCCGGGCAGGCGGAGCGGGGAGCCGTCACCGGCGTCGTTGACCCACCACTGCGCGCCGTAGGGTTCGGGCTCCCCGCCGGCCGGGACGACGGTCGTCGCGTAGTCCATCCATCCCGCGGGGAGCAGGCGGCGACCGTCGACCACGCCGTCATCCAGCGCGAACTGGCCGAAGCGCGCCCAGTCCCGCGGCGTGGCCCACAGATACGAACTGCACACCGACCGGCCGGAGGCGTCCGCCTCGAGCACGGCACTGGTCATCCCGAGTGGCCCGAACAGCAACTCGTCGGCCATCTCGGGCCCGAGGCCGGTGCGCTCGTGGAGCAGGTCGCACACGATGTTGGTGGTGCCCGAGGAGTACTGGCGGAACGTCCCGGGGTCGTGGGCGAGCGGCTGGGCGGCGGCGAAGGACGCCATGTCGGGCTCCGCGAAAAGCATCTCGGTGATGGGGGTGCCGAGGTCGTAGTCCTCGTCCCACTCCAGCCCGGAGGTCATGCGCAGCAGGTCGTCGAGCGAGATCTGCGCCCTCCCGTCGGTCCACTCGGAGCGCAGGCCGGTGCCCGCCGGGTCGAGGTCGGCGTCGGGGAACTCCTGCTGCGCCCGCCCGACCAGGGTGGCGGCCACGCTCTTGGCCATGGACCACCCGAGCTGCCGGGTGTCCGGTCCGAAGCCGTCCGCGTACCACTCGTCCAGGATCTCGCCGCGGTGGAGCGCCACGAGTGCGCGCGTGCCCTCGACGTCGGCGGCCCGGTCGAGCGCGGCACCGACCGCGGCCGGGACCTCGGTGGCCTGCGGTAGGTCGATGCCCTCCGGGCGGTCCTCCGCCGGTCGGACGAGAGAGCTGTACGCGGAACCCTCGGCGCGGCCATCGCCCACCGCGCAGCCGTACTCGGAGG
>NZ_JAALDV010000049.1:0-3334 GCF_014145045.1 Dietzia sp. DQ12-76 | reverse complement strand
CGGCGGCCCCTCCGGCACCCGTCTTCAGCGCTACCGGGACGCCTCGCCCGTGTCCCACCTGCCCACCGGGGTCCCGGTGGTGTGCGTCCACGGTCGTGACGACGAGGTCGTGTCCCCCGAGCAGTCCGAGACCTACGTTCGCCAGGCCCGCCGGGCGGGCGACCCCGCCCGCGTGTCCCTGGTCCCCGGTGGCCACGACCCGTGGGGCGACATCACCGGTCGGGTCTGGCACGACACCCGCGACACGATCCTCGAGATGGCGCGCCGGCAGCCCCGGACCACCGGGTGACGGACGGCCCGCGGCCTGAAGCCCGGGTATTTCGTCCGGATGGCCCGGCGCCCACCCGGTGCCCGGCTCAGGTGGTGTAGTCGGCGTTGATCGAGATGTACTCGCGGGAGAGGTCGCAGCCGTAGACCGTGCAGTCACCGTCGGCGGCGCCGCCCTCGACACCCAGGTCGACCGAGATGGTGACCTCGTCGGCCCGCATGATCTCGGTGAGCCGCTCGAGTTCTGCGTCACCGGGGAATGCGGGATAGGTCTCGAGGTCGCCGAAGACGATGCGCACCCGCTCCGGGTCGATGTCGGTGTCGTCCTGGCACTTTCCGATCGCCATGGCGACGCGGCCCCAGTTGGGGTCCGCCCCGTGGACGGCGGTCTTCACCAGGGGCGAGTTGAGGATCGTCTTGGCCACGCGCTTGGCCTGGGCGCGGTCCCGGGCGCCGGTGACCTCTACGGTGAGGAGCTTGGTGGCGCCCTCGCCGTCCCGGGCGAGCTGGAGGGTGAGGTCCAGGCAGACGGCTTCCAGGGCTCTCCGGAGCTCCACGTCGTCGACCGGACCGGCCACACCACTGGCGAGCGCGATCGCGGTGTCGGAGGTCGAGGTGTCGGTGTCGACGGACAGGCAGTTGAACGTGGCGTCCACCGCGCTCCGGAACGCGGCGTCGAGCGCACCGGGCTCCACGGCGGCGTCGGTGAAGACCACGGCGATCATCGTGGCCATGTCCGGCTCGACCATCCCGACCCCCTTGGCGATGCCCACGACCCGGGCGGTGCCGCCCGTCGTCGTCGTCATGTCCGTTGTCGCCGTCTTCGGGTGGGTGTCGGTCGTCATCATCGCGCTGGCCAGAGCGAGAGCGTCGGCGTCGAACCCGGCCTCGGCCAACGAGTCGAGATGGGCACGCAGGATCGGCATGGGGTAGCGCCGGCCGATCACCCCGGTCGAGGCGATGAGCATCTCCCCCGGCGCCGTACCCACGGCCGCGGCCGCGTGCTCGAGCACCTCGCGCGCATCGGCCATCCCCTGCTCGCCCGTGGCGACGTTGGCGTTCTTGGCCACCACCACCACGCCGCGCGCCCGGCCGCCCGCGGCGTTCTCCCGACTGAGGACCACCGAGGGGCCGGCGAATCGGGACCGGGTGAACACCGCGGACGAGGCCGGGGACGGGCCGTCGTTGACGACGACGAAGACGTCGTCCCCCTCCTCGCGGAGCCCCGCGGCCCCCGCGTGTGCGCGGAAGCCCGCGGGCAGAGGGATCGGTCCGGAGGAAGCGGTCGCGGTGCGGATGGAGTTCACGCCCCCGAGTCTAGGCCCGTCGACCCCGCGCACGGACCGCCGGTTGACGCCCTGTGCGCCGACCCGGGACTAAATGTGAGACAGCTCTCACCTGAGCACTTTCAGTCACTCACTTCCTGTTGGTATGAACGCGGCCTTACCGTCCACCGCGTGGCAAAAGCCCTTGTCAGGTGGGGTTCGGAGTCTTCTCTGGGTAACGTCGGCCGCAGTCGTCCGGATGTACCCACTGAGCGTCCGAACGACGCAGACCACGGCGGTGGAGAGCCCACCGTCGGTACGACGAAAGGATCTCAACCATGATCTCCGACTTCATCAATGGCATCGCCACCGGTTCCGCCGCCGTCAACACCGGTTCGGCTGCCGCCGACTTCGGCTCCGACCTCATCGCCCAGGTCCTCGGCTTCTTCGGCGGCTTCGTCGAGAACTTCGGCTCCTGAGTCGACGCGCCTGACGGCGCATCAGCCCGGGCCGGGTTCGGCCTGGCCCGGGCACCGCGTGTGACCGGCCCCGCCTCGAGCGGGGCCGGTTTCCGCATTTCAGGCGGTAACCTCGATTCCATGCAGCTCGATCTCTCCTGTCACGTCGCCGCCGGCCCCGACGAGGTCTGGGCCGTGCTCACCGACATCCCCTCCGCGCACCGCACCCTCAGCGGGGTCCTGGCGGTCGAGATCCTCACGCCGGGGCCCTATCAGCCCGGGCTGCGATGGCGGGAGACCCGCAGGATGTTCGGCGTGAAGTCCACCGAGGAGATGATGGTCCTCACCGCCGAGCCTCCGCACTCCACCGCGATCGTCTCCGAGAACGGAGGCACCGAGTACAAGACGGTGTTCACCGTGACCCCGGACCCGGACGGCACCGGGTCGACCCTGCGGATGCGGTTCGGTTCCCACACCGCGCACGCCCCGGCGATCTCCCGGGTCGTGATGGCTCTGATGGGCGGGCTCGCCGAACGAGCGACCCGCAAGGCCATGGAGCAGGATCTGGCGGACATCGCCGCCGAGGCGGAGCGTCGCACCGACTGAGCCGCCCCGGGGGTTCGGCCCGGTCCTCAGGCGTTCATCCCGTGAGAGTCGTGCCCCGATCCCAGAGTTCGGCGACCACCTCGGCGGCCGGCCGATCGGCGTAGGACCCGGCCGCACGCCAGCCCGAGCCGGCCCACAGTGGCGGGACCTCGACGTCACCGGTGTCGGTGGCGGCCTTGCGCACCGGCCCGGTGAGGACGTGCAGGAGAGGGTAGGCCGGCGGAGCGACCGCGTCGAACTCGGCCACGAACCCGTTGACCAGAGCACGTGCGTAGCGCCCGGTGTAGCTGCGCGTCGGCCTCGACTCCGTGAACCGGGGATCGCCTAACGCGGCGCGGTACAGGGCGTTCGTGCCCGCCTCACGGGTGCGCAGCAGGACCGTCCCCAGTTGGACTCCGTCGGCGCCCGCTCCGAGGGCTGCCGCGACGTCCTGCGGGGTGCTGATCCCACCCGCGGCGACGAAGGGGACGTCCGGCAGTTCCGACCGGACGGACCGCACGAGGTCCACTGTCGAGATGGAATCCGGCCGTTCGCCGATGGTCGTGGTCGAGCGGTGACCGCCCGCCTCCGCGGACTGCACCGAGAGCCAGTCGGCGCCCGCCTCCACCGCCCGGCGGGCGTCCTGCACGCCCGCCACGGTGACGACGACCGCGGTGCCCACCTCCTGCAGCGCCTCCACCACGTCGCGACCGGGGATCCCGAAGGTGAACGAGACCACGTCGACCGGGTCGGCGACCA
>NZ_JAALDV010000481.1:0-2542 GCF_014145045.1 Dietzia sp. DQ12-76 | reverse complement strand
CGCCGGTGGTCGTGGCCGCCGCGGTCAGGGCGTTCTGCCCGCAGCACCTGCCGCAGGTCGGCCAGGGGGGTTAGGGGAGCTCAGCCGGATCGGGGCGCACCGGGTCGCACGGTGGGCTCTCACACCCCCTCCCGGTCCAGCGCCTCCGCGGTGAGCCGGCGGCCGAGTTCGATCATCTCCTCCGCCCGGTGGAAGTCGAACGCCGAGCACGCGTCGGACGGCACCTCCACGAGGACATCGGGACGGTTGCCCGCCATCCGGTAGCCGGTGAGAATGCTCTGCATGGCCTCGATCGACTGGGAGACCACGTCGAAGATCCGGAGTGTGCCCGGGAGGGACTCCAGGCCGCGCTCGTCGCTCTGGGCCTCGGCCCGGACCTCGCGTTCTCCCTCTTCCACAGCCTCCTCGACCTCGGGGGACGGTGTCGCCGACGCACCAGGAGTCGACCTCTCGGAGGCACGTGGCCGGGGCTCGGCCCCCGGCCCCGTCGAATCCATCCCGGTCGCCTCCTCCCCGATCGGGTCCTGGCCCGTGGGGTCCTGACCTGTCGAGTCCTGACCGAAGCGGGCCGCGACCAGCCTGACCAGGTCGGCGTCCCGCACGTCCGCCGCCGCCGTCCGGATGCGACCGGAGAGCCTGGCGGTGGTCGCCGTCACCGTGCCCCCCTTCTTGGAGATCTTCGGATCCGCCACGGCCGACGGTTCCTCGGGGTCCGAGCTCTCCTGGAAGGTGGAACCACGGATCCCCTCCCGGCGACCGGTCAGTGAGACCGCCAGAACCAGATCGCTGTCCACCGAGGCGAGCGGCTCGAGCGGGACCGGGTTGGTCACGCCGCCGTCGATCATCAGTCGCCCGCCCACGATCGCCGGCGTGACGATGCTCGGGATGGCGAACGACGCACGCACGGCGATGTCCACCGGGCCCCGGGTGAACCAGACCTCCCGCCTCGCCCGCAGGTCGGTGGCCACGGCGGTGTAGGGGATCGCGAGATCCTCGATCCGCACGTCGTCGAGCATCTCGCCGATCACGCCCATGATCTTGTTGGCGCGGATCGCCCCCCCGCCGGCGAAGGACACATCCAGCAGCCGCAGGACGTCCCGCTGTGCCAGACCTCTCACCCATTCCTCGAAACGGTCCAGCTCGCCGGCCGCGAGCAACGACCCCACCACCGCGCCCATCGAGGCCCCGGACACTCCGACCACCTCGTGTCCGCGCGACTGGAGCTCGCGGATGGCCCCGATGTGCGCATATCCGCGCGCCCCGCCGGAACCCAGTGCCAACGCGACCCTCATGCGGTTCCCCTCCCTCGTCCTCACTCAAGTGTGCACCGAGGCCGCGCGCATCATCACGGCACCTCGGCGTCCGTGTCGTAGGGGCGATCTATCGTCGCACTCGTATCGAGCACCTGTTCGATACGGACGATCGCACACCAGACAACCAGGAGTTCCCGTGTCCCACACCGTCATCCCGTTCCGCCCCGTGGCCTCCCTCGACCCCGACATGGCCGTCGTCGCCGCCAACATCGACCGGTACGGCATCCACGTGGTCCACGTGGGCCAGGGCTGCACCTGCGTGGACTGTCACTCCGCACCCCTCCCACCGGACCAGCGATTCGGATACACGGTCGGGCTCACCGGTCGCGGACACCCCGAGCTCCTGGTCCGCGGCCTGGGCGCCCGTGAGACGGCCGCGCTGCTCACCCGGTGGGGCGGGTCCGTCCTGGACGGCGGGGTCCTCGACGCCGGCCACCTCCTGTGTGAGGGCCCCGACGGGCCGACGTGGGAACTCACGCCGGTTCGGCGCCCCTCCAGGACGCTGCGGTGGGCGGGCCGCTACTACCGCACCGCCGGCTCCGGCGGCCTCAGCGCCCTGGAACTTGTACCCGCCCGTCGGCGCTGCCCGTGCGAGGGGTGCTGCTGAGGTCACTGCCGAGGCCTCCGGCACGGCGGGGTCGTCGTAGGGTCTATCCATGCCCCGCCATCGGCTCCACCTGGACTCACGTTCGCCGTCGATCATCGTTCCGCTCACCGGACGGGATCTCGCGGAGCTCGAGGCGCAGGCCGATGCGCTGGTCGCCGCCGACGACGGGTACCGGAGCGCGGCCGAGGCGGGGACACCCCGGAACGGAGCCTCGACGGACACGGACTCGGACACGGACTCGTGGGCGGGCCGGTCACCAGGTCGGTTGGTGGATGTCGTCGAGTGGCGGGTCGACCTCTTCGAGCCCTTCACCGCCGGGGCCGGAGGTGACCCGGCCCCGGCGGTGGAGGCCCTCGAGCGACTCTCGACGCTGCTGCCGGGGGTGCCGATCCTGGCCACATTCCGCACCCGTGGCGAGGGCGGGGGCGCGGAGATCTCCCCGACGACCTACGTCGCCGTGATCGAGGCACTGTCCTCCACCGGTGCCGCGGCCGCCGTGGACGTGGAGTACCTGCACCCGCTCGCGGCGGACTCCATCGCCGCGGCCCACCACCACCGGGTCGCGGTGGTCGCGTCCACCCACGACTTCGCGGCGACCCCGCCGGCCGAGGAGATCGTGTCG